>DASXVU010000037.1 GCA_036504055.1 Methanomassiliicoccales archaeon
TCCCATGCCCGCGGTGACGAACACGATGTTCGCGCCCTGCACGTACTTCCTCAGGTCGCCCTCGGATTCCTCGGCCGCCTGCTGCCCGATCTCCGGGATGGCCCCTGCGCCCAATCCCTTGGTCGTGGACTTACCCAGCAGGACCTTGTTCGGGACCTGAATGGCCAAGAGATGCCTGGCATCCGAGTTGCATGCCACTATCGTAGCGCCCGAGACCCCGGCCTGGGTCACCCGTCGGGCGGTGTTCGAGCCGCCACCGCCGCATCCTATGATGGATATCTTTATCCTCAGCGTTTCTACTAATTTCATGAGCTCGGCATCGTCCTCGCTGGTCATCGCCGGCTGCATGCTCGGGATTTCTTCCCGCCTTTCGTCTTTTCCTTCGGCTGGAATATCAAATAATGATCTCAAGTGCACCCTCACCCTAGATTGAATAATACAAATGTGATATTTATTCAATTTGCTCTGGGACATTAATAAAAGAGGGAGGCATTCAGGCTTACATGGATCAATCGCGGTTCCTCTCCGCGATCTCTTCAGGAGTGCCAACATATTCGAAGGTGGTCCCGCATCGGCGGCAGGCCCTATCGTCGATCTCAAGCGTGAGGCCGCATTCCGGGCAGGAATCGCCGGCGAACGCCCCGCATTCACATTGCCCTGTCTCCTCGTTGAATATCCGAGAACAGATCGGGCAGAGCATCGGTGTGTAGGTCTCGTACATCTCCCCGCAATGTTCACAGACCATATGATCGGCGTAGACCACACATCCGCAGTTGGCGCAATTGAATTGGTCATCTTCTACGAAGACCGCCCCGCAATCGCATCCCTTCGCCTCGGCAAGGATCATCTGGCCGCAGGAGGGACAGGGTATCTTCTCGATCTTCGGCACCTGTCTCTTCTTCGAGATGGCAGCGACCATCGTGGCGTCATAGGCCTTCTGACAATAGGGACAGAAACCGGTCCGTTCCAGGCATACGTCGTGAAAGCTCTTCCCGCATTCGCATTTGGCCACGTTCAATCCTGGCTTGACCCTGCCCATGCATATCTGGCAGACCACGATCTCATATTTTGGCTTGATCGGGGTGACCCTGGGCCTGGGCCTAAGTGGTTCTGGCATATTGGTCATGGTCGAGGGGCGGGATATCAACGGCTCCTCATGTATCGGTACCCAATTCACGACCAAGCGTCCCCTCAACAACATCGTGAAGGGGTTCCTCAAGGCGTGATCATCTTCCTTGGCACGACCAATCCCAATCCGCTTGGGGTCTAAAGCTCTTTGTCCGTGAATGCACTGATTTGATAGAAAGGGCTGCATAAATGGTCGATTGAATTGTGTGGTGACCAGCATATCAAGGTCCATTACACTCACGCTATCCACAGTATTCGGGAATGGAGCCGCCCCGAACGTTCGGAAATTCGATGCGATTAAAGCGAAAAGCTCTTAATAAAGACGGCATCAGAGTTACCCGGTGTCATGCCGAAGGTAAAGTACAAAACGTTAAAATACGGACATCCGTATTCACGGAAAACCGCGACACGACATGACATGGTATCCCCTACGAAACGACCGGTGAATGGGGGAGGATCGGCGGTTCTTCACCGCAGCCAAAACCGCCTAGGAAACGGGTATGGTTCGCGAGAATTGGCTACCAGATCGGTGCAAGCGATCTGTGGGGCCGCAGCAAGCGTTTGTTGGAAGGTGGAAAGACTGACCGGTACGAAGGCAAGTTCTGGCCGAGGCGCGGGGCGCCTTGACGAATACAGGGCGTCCGTTCTGAGAGCTTCGTTTACCGCTAAGGCCGTTCCGTTAACTGAAAATTGTAGGATTGTAAAATAGAAGGAGGAGCACAAATGTCGGCAAAGACTGGTTCCGTATTGGTTGTAGGAGGAGGCATTTCTGGAGTTCAGACAGCATTAGACCTGGCTGAATCTGGATTGAAGGTCTACCTCACAGAGAGAAAGCCAAGTATTGGCGGTGTGATGGCACAACTGGATAAGACGTTCCCAACGAACGACTGTTCAATGTGTATCCTGTCCCCGAAACTCGTGGAGGCAGCAAGGCACCCGATGATCACCATGATGACCTTAACCGAGGTCATGAAGGTCGAAGGTGAAGCACCGAATTTCACCGTCACCCTCAAGAAACACCCGAGATACGTCCGAGAGGACCTATGTGTCGGTTGCGGCATATGCGCAGAGAAGTGCCCCTCCAAGACCCCTGCAGAATTTGAACAGGGAATGGTCACGAGGAAGGCAATCTACGTCCCGTATGCCCAGGCAGTACCGATGAAGTACGCCATCGACGACAGCAAGTGCCTGTTCCTGACCAAGGGAAGGTGCGGGCTGTGCAAGAAGAACTGCCCCGCCGGCGCCGTCGACTATGAGATGAAGGCGACCGAAGAGAAGATCGACGTAGGAGCCATCGTACTGTCCCCCGGTTTCGACATATTCGACGCCCGGGCCAAGAAGGAGTACGGCTACGGCGAGTTCAAGAACGTCGTGTCCAGCCTGGATTTCGAGAGGATACTGTCCGCCACCGGCCCATACCAGGGACACGTGGTCAGGCCTTCGGATCACCGCACCCCGAAAAAGGTCGCATGGATACAGTGCGTCGGTTCCAGGGATGAGAAGGTAGGTAACCCGTACTGCTCGTCAGTTTGTTGCATGTATGCCACGAAACAGGCCATCATCGCCGGTGAGCACACCGCGGGCCTCGAGCCGACCATCTTCTTCATGGATGTAAGGGCCTTCGGAAAAGAGTTCGAGGACTACCGGGCCCGTGCCGAGAAGGAATACCATATCAAGATGTACCGCGGAACCAGGGTGGCATCGGTCGAGGAGAACCCCGAGACCAAGAACCTGATCCTGCGCTACAGCAACGGTCAGGACGTGGCCGCCGAAGAGTTCGACCTGGTCGTCCTCTCGGTCGGGTTCGAGCCGCCGGTGGAGGCCAGGAACATAGCCGAGAGGGTCGGTATCCAGCTGAACCCGTACGGATTCTGTCAGACCGGCGTATACTCGCCGCTGGAGACCTCGAAGAAGGGAGTGTTCGTAAGCGGTGCGTTCACCGCCCCGAAGGACATCCCTACCACCGTCGCTGAAGCCTCCGGAGCCGCTTCGAAGGCAGGAGCGTTGGTGGCAGAGAACCGCGTCAGCATCGACACGGTGGTCAAGGAGACCCCCGAGACCGATGTGAAGGGACAGGAGCCGAGGATCGGTGTCTTCGTCTGCGACTGCGGCATCAACATCCGCGGGACCGTTGACGTTCCGTCGGTAGTTGAATATGTCAAGACCCTGCCGAACGTGACCTTTGCCGAGGAGAACAAGTACACCTGCTCGGCCGATTCGCAGGAGAGGATCAAAGCGCTGATCAAAGAGCACAACCTGAACCGCATCGTGGTCGCGTCCTGCACGCCCCGTACCCACGAGGCGCTGTTCCAGAGCACCATCAAGGAGGCCGGCCTGAACCAGTTCCTGTTCGAGATGGCCAACATCCGTGACCAGTGCTCCTGGATCCACATGCACGAGCCGGAAAAGGCGACCCAGAAGTCGAAAGACCTGGTAAGGATGGCCATCGCCAAGTCCAGGTTCCTGGAGCCACTGTCCAAGTCCAGGCTGGGGGTCACCCACTCGGCCGTCGTCGTCGGCGGCGGACTGGCGGGAATGACCGCCGCGCTGGACATCGCTCAGCAGGGATTCAAGGTCGAGCTGATCGAGAGGACCGGAGATCTGGGCGGCAGGATGAACAAGCTGCTGACGCCTGAAGGCGGAAAGAGCCCGAGGACCGTCATGCACGAGATCATCAAGAAGGTGCAGGAGAACGACAACATCACCCTGCACATGCACTCTGAGCTCGAGGACCTGACCGGATTCGTCGGCAACTTCAAGGCCAAGATCGGCGGGCAGGAATACGAGACCGGCGCCGTCATCGTGGCGGTGGGCGGAGAGGAGTACAAGCCCAAGGAGTTCCTGTACGGTCAGGAGAAGAACGTCATCACCCAGACCGAGCTGGAAGAGAAGCTCCACCACGGTCCGCTGCATGCCAAGAAGATCGCCATGATCCAGTGCGTCGGCTCCAGGAACAAGGAGGCGCCGTACTGCAGCAGGGTCTGCTGCTCAAAGGCGGTCAAGAACGCCATCGAGATCAAGAAGAAGGACCCGACCGCAGAGGTCTACGTCTTCCACAAGGACATCAGGACCTACGGGTTCCGCGAGTCCCTGTACAAGGACGCGGCCCAACTTGGCGTGAAGTTCGTCAGGTTCCCCGAGGACAAGGATCCGGTCGTCAGCAAGGAAGGCGCCGGCCTGAAGATCGTCGCGGACGATGTGATCCTGGGATCGCCGCTCATGTTCCACCCGGACATGGTCGTGCTGAGCGCAGGCGTCAGGCCGCAGGAGGACAACGAACACCTGGCCAAGATCCTGAAGGTCCCGCTGAGCAAGGATGGCTACTTCCTCGAGGCCCATATGAAGCTGAGGCCGGTCGACTTCGCCACCAACGGCGTGTACATGGCCGGACTGGCTCACTGGCCGAAGTTCATCGATGAGACCATCGCTCAGGCGTCCGGAGCGGCCGCCAGGGCAATGACCATCATCTCGAAGCAGTTCCTGGAGACCCAGGGGATCATCGCGGCAGTGAACGACGATATCTGCGACGGCTGCGGCATATGCGAGCCGGTCTGCGAATACAAGGCGATCACCACCGTAGTGGACCCGAAGGACCCCAAGAAGCTGAAGGCAGTGGTCAATGAAGGGCTGTGCATGGGTTGCGGTACCTGTGTGGCGGCATGCCCGTCCGGTGCCATGGAGCAGAAGGGCTTCAAGAACAACCAGATCATCGCGCAGATCGACGCTGCCCTCGTGGGAGGTGGAAAGTAATGTCCGAGACCGTTACCCAGACACAGGCGAAGCCGGCAGAGACCGGCGAATTCGAGCCGAAGCTCGTCGTCTTCTGCTGCAACTGGTGCTCCTATGCCGGGGCCGACCTGGCCGGAGTGTCGAGACTGCAGATGCCGACCAACTTCAGGGTCATCAGGACCATGTGCTCGGCGAGGGTAGACCCGGAGTTCGTCCTCCGGGCCTTCGCCAACGGCGCGGACGGCGTCCTGGTGCTTGGATGCCACCCGGCCGACTGTCACTACATCGGCGGCAACTACAGGACCCGCAGGAGGATAGCGCTCCTCAGGGTGCTGCTCGAACAGTACGGATTCAACCCGGACCGGCTGAAGCTTGAGTGGGTTTCTGCCTCAGAGGGTGCGAAGTTCCAAAAGACGATCAAGGAGTTCAACGAGCTGATAAAGGAGCTCGGCCCGAACCCGATCAACGACGAGGCTTAATCCAGGCAGGTGGAAGAAATGGCAAAGATCAAGATTGCGCAATATTGGGGAGCCGGTTGCGGGGGATGCGACGTCGCACTCCTGGACATCGACGAGAAGATCCTCGGAGTGGCAGAGATCGCAGACATCGCCTTCTGGCCGATCGCCGTGGACACGAAGATCAAGGACCTGGAGGCGATGCCCGACAAGTCCATCACCGCCACGTTGTACAACGGGGCGATCAGGAACAGCGAGAACGAGCACATGGCCAAGCTGCTGAGGCAGAAGTCCGTGCTCATGGTGTCGTTCGGTTCCTGTGCCTGTTTCGGAGGAATCCCGGGACTGGCCAATGTGACGAACTCGAAGGCTATCTTTGACTACGTCTATAAGCAGACCTTCTCCTCGGACCAGAAGAACAGCACCGCCACAACGGTCATACCGCAGGTACATACCCACATGCCAGAGGGCGACCTCGAGCTGCCGGTGATGTATGACACGGTGCTCACTCTGGACAATGTGATCGACGTCGATTACTACATGCCAGGATGCCCGCCGACCACCAACCTGATCAACGAGTTCCTGGGAATCGTCACCGCCTATCTGACGGAAGGCAAGCCGCTCCCGCCGAAGGGATCCGTCATCGCTTCCCAGAAGACCCTCTGCGACGAGTGCGGAAGGAAGAAGGCAGGCAAGAGCGTGGACAAGATCCACTTGGCATTCGAGATCGACATCGACCCGGAGAAGTGCATGCTGGAGCAGGGAGTCATCTGCCTCGGTGCATCGACCAGGGCCGGATGCGGGGCGAAGTGCCTCGAAGGAAACCAGCCATGCCGCGGATGCATGGGACCGACCGCAGAGGTCATGGACCAGGGCGGTAGCATGCTGTCCGCTCTCGCCTCGATCTTCAAGGTCGGGGAGGGAGAGGCGTTGCTGAACGAGGACCAGATCCTCGAGATCATGCAGCAGGTGAAGGACCCGCTGGGAACGTTCTACGCGTTCACGATGCCGAAGTCCATCATCAAGAGGACCGTGACCGAGAAAGGTAAGAAGAAGCCGGCAGAGGCACCCAAGCAGGAGGCCTAAACATGTCACCGATACTATCTGACCCACACACCAAGGCTACCTCGAAGCGTATCACCATAGACCCGATCACCAGGCTGGAAGGCCACGGCAAGATCGAGATCTTCCTGAACGACGAGGGGAACGTGGCCAACGCCTACTGGCAAGTGCCGGAACTTAGGGGTTTCGAGAAGTTCTGCATCGGCCGGTCGGTCGATGAGCTGAACAAGATCACCGCCAGGCTTTGCGGTGTGTGCCCCGGTGCACACCACCTATGCTCGACCAAGGCCCTAGATGGGGTCTATGGCGCCACCCCGCCAGAGGCGGCAGTGAAGCTCAGGGAGCTGTTCTACGCGGCGCACTACGTGCATAGCCACATAGCGCACTTCTATGCGCTGGCGGCGGCAGACTTCGTCCTCGGGCCATGCGCACCGGCAGAGAAAAGGAACATCCTCGGCGTGGTCGACGCGGTCGGCGTCGCCGTTGGTGCCGAAGTGATCAAGCACCGGTCCTACGCCCAGAAGATCCAGGAGATGCTGGGCGGAAAGGCCACGCACCCGGTCTGCGGCATCCCGGGCGGTATGTCCAAGTCGCTGAACGAGGACGACCGGAAGAAGATCGAGGCCATGGCTAAGTCATGCGTCGAATTCTCGAAGTTCACCATGAAGATCTTCGAGGATGTGGTGCTGAAGAACCAGGACTACCTGAACATCATCGTCAGCAAGGACATCTTCTACAACGAGACCTACAACCTCGGGACCGTCGACAAGAACGATAAGGTCAACTTCTACGATGGAACGCAGAAGATGATCGACCCGAACGGAAAGGAAGTCGCACGTTACACCGGAAAGGGATACCTGGACTACATCGCCGAGCACACCCTGCCCTGGTCATACGAAAAGTTCTGCTACTTCAAGCCGGTCGGATGGAAGGGACTCGTCGACGGAATAGACTCCGGTATCTACCGGGCGACGCCGCTGTCGAGGTTCAACGTCTCGAGCGGATACACCACCCCACTGGCGCAGGCCGAGTATGAGAAGATGAAGAGCACTTTCGCCTCCCTAGGCGTCAAGGGACCGATCCACCACACCATGGCAATGCACTGGGCGCGTGTGATCGAACTGATGTACGCATCGGAACTGCTGCTCGAGAGGGCTCAGGACCCGCAGATCACCAGCAAGGACATCAGAGGCGAGCTGCACACACCCGACGAGGGTGTCGGCATACTCGAGGCCCCGCGTGGAACCCTGGTGCACCACTACTGCGCAGACAAGAACGGCATCACCACCCAGGTCAACCTGGTCGTCGGAACGACCAACAACAACGCGCCGATCAACCTGAGCGTCAGGAAGGCCGCCACCGCGCTGATCAAGAACTGGGAAGTGTCCAACGGTCTGCTGAACATGGTCGAGATGGCCTACCGTGCCTATGACCCGTGCAACTCGTGCGCGACGCACACCCTGCCGGGACAGATGCCGATGAAGGCAGTGATCAGGAACCCAGACGGGTCCGTGTTCAGAGAGATATCGAACTACTAAATCCCTTCAGAAACCTCTTTCCTTTCCTTTTTTTTGATCTTCTGCGAACGAGATAAGATGCTCATTGTTCGTCCGGACGGATCCTGAAGTGGCGCCGCCTTTTCACCTTGAGGCTTCCCACGTTGCCCAGAAAGACGCCGTCCATGAGATAGACGCGGGCCTCGTCCAGGTCGATCAGGTCCTGGGAGAAGAACGGACCCAGCAGCCTCGGCTCCTCGAAGTTGATCGGTGAACCCCCCAGGTTACGGTTCAGGGCCGGCACGATTATGACCTCCTCGGGAAGCTCGAGATACCTTTGACTGGCCGATTCCCGGAAACGGCAGCGGACCCAGCAACGCTCGATCTGGTTGTGGTGCAGGTTGTCCTCGAAGATGACCGCGGGATGGTTGTGGGCCATGACCAGCACCTTTCTGGACATGACCTCTGGGGAAGGCCAGGTATGTCCGTGCACGAACCCGATGTCGTCCATGACGAAACCGGTGGCTGGATGGATGATTATTCCTTCTGGAAGCATCGCCTCGATGTTCGTGTCGTGGTTTCCCCGGACGATATGAACTTCACCGTAGACCTTCTTCAGCTCGGTGAAGAAACGGGGTATCTCCTGGTATTCCTGTTTGGAGGAACCAGGGACCCGATGCTTGATGTCGCCCAGCAGCACAAGGCCGTCGTGACCTTCCGCCAGGGAGACCAGCTCCTGCTCCATCCGGAACGTCTGGCTTGGGATCACGACCCCGTTCACCTTCATCTCGTTCTCGAGCCCGATGTGCAGGTCCCCGGCGCAGATCAGCCTTTTTGATCCCGATATGTCCAGTACCGGCCGTCCGGGAACTGGCGAGATGTCCAATCGCTCCTCACCAGCCATGTCTGAGGCGCTCTCCCAGGTCGTTCGGCAGCCCTGCCCGCTCCACCGCCTTAACCACCGACTCGATATCATACTCGGTCCGCCTGATCGTGAAATCGTCCTTGGTCGAGTCGTGCACCACGAAGACGGCCCGGGGATCTCCGTCCCTCGGCTGCCCCACTGAGCCGGGGTTCACGATGGTGCCCTCCTTGGAGCGATGAATGAACGGGACGTGAGTGTGCCCCATGATCAGCAGGCGGGTCCCGCTCAGCTTGAGCAGCTCAGGACCTGCCTCCTCCTCGAACACATATTCAACGTCATCCCTGGGTGAGCCATGATACAGACCGATCAGTTTTCCGCCGATCGTCACGTGGGTCCGGGGCGGAAGGCCCGCCAGATAGGCCCTCGAGCTCTCGGTAAGCTCCCGCGCGGTCCACCGGGCCGCCTCCCCGGCGGCGTGGTTCATGCTCGTGACCTGGGTACGGATGACGGTCCGGTCATGGTTGCCTGCGATGCCCACCACGGACCTTTCCCTGAAAAGCTGGATGACCTCGTTTGGGTATGGATAGTAACCGACCACATCCCCTGCGCTGATGATGTGGTTAATGCCCATGCCGTCGATCTCTGCCAGAACTGCTTTCAAAGCAGGCAGGTTGGCATGGACATCGGATATGATGGCCGTCCTCACATTCCTTCGATTGCCAAGGGGTTATTTAAATCTGTCAAGCGCTCTGCACATTACCGAAGGGATGTTATCGATCACGTCGGTAGCAAGAAGCCCATAGCACCGGTCGTTGAAGGCAAGGTCTCCGGCCGCGCCGTTGGTGAAAGCGGCGATCCGGGCGGCGTCGAAGGGCGATACGCCTTTTGCCATCAACCCGGCGCAGATGCCTGCCAGCACATCTCCGGTCCCTCCCACAGACATCCCTGCGTTCCCGGTCCGGTTGAACTTGGTCCGATCGCCATCCGAGATCAGGTCGATCATGCCCTTCACCAGGACGGTCATCCCAATACGCGCCGCGGCCTCCTTCACCAACGCCGCCCTCTCCTCAAGCCCTCCAGGCAGGGACTTTCCGAACAGGATCGCGAACTCCCTCGAGTGAGGCGTCACGATGCCCTTCTTTCCCTTCAGCAGATCTTGGTTCATGGACAGGGCGGAGAACGCGTCGGCGTCGATCACCATCGGTCTATCACATTCCTTCACGAACTCCCTTATGGCCTCTTGGGTCCTCGGGTCCCGGCCAAGTCCCGATCCGATGAGAACGACATCCACCAGGCCAGTGAGGCCCAGGACCTGGTCCAGATTGCTGCTGGTGAAGACCGACCCGGGCAGGCTGTGAACGATCAGGTTGGGAGAATAGCCAGACACTGCTTGGAACGATGATTCAGGCGTGGCTACCTGGACCAGATCGACCCCGATGCGGTAAGCTCCCATGGCAGCCAACGTCGGCGCCCCGGTGTAAGGCCCACCACCGATGACCAGCACCCTTCCGTTCTCCCCCTTGTGCGAATCCGTTTTGGGGATCGGATAATAAACGTACTCCCCCGGTCCGGCGAACCGTTCGGCGTCCTTCGGAATGCCGATGTCCACTACCACGATGCGCCCCGAGTTAGTCCCGTCCATACCCTCCTTGATGTCGTGAAGGGTGATCGTGCTTACCGGTCTTACCGCCATGTTCGTCCCCAGGCCGGACGGGACGTCGATGGACACGATGGGTATTCCTGCAGTGTTCATCCTTCCGATCAGTGAATAATACGGTTCCTTGACCTCGCCGTGGATGCCAATCCCATAGATGGCGTCGACCAGCAGGTCATAGCCGGTCAGTTCCTCACCGCCGTAGACCTTGGTTACGTCCTCCACCGGTCCCAGGTTCTTCCGGGGCGCCATCCTCTTGATGAACTGGGGAGGCCGGGCCAACAATACCTTCACGGTGTTGTTCTCACGAAGGTACTTGGCTGCGACCAGGCCGTCGCCCCCGTTGTTCCCCATGCCGCAGATGATCGCAATGCGTTTTCCGTTCCCGTACTCCGCGGTGATAGCCTTTGCCACGGCGTATCCGGCATTTTCCATAAGGGTCTCCACTTGGACGCCCAGATACTCGGAATTGACATCGATCACGGTGACCTCACGGAAGGTGAGCATGACACTAGAATCCATGGCATCATGGATAATCCTTTTCCAAGCCAATCATCCGAGTCGAGCGAATCGTCTGACATATCTTTGACGGTCCAAGATCTGACAACGGGCGTGCCGCTTGCCGTAGGGGGAGGATCCGTGAACCCTGGAGCGAACCCTCTCTTCTCCGCCAGACATGGCTGATGGCCTCAGCATCTAACTGAGGTTTTGGCCGCCTCTGCCTGGAACGGGCTGATTGAGACAAAGGAGAGATCAGGTTGGTTCAAAATGCTCGACATGCTCCTTCCGACATGTCATGATCCGTTGCCAGAACTGCCACAACAACCTTTATATCTGCCTGGATTGAATCGAATTCAACGATGGCATACAAGATTCCTGAGATCAAAACGGATTATATTTGGGGAGTATCGAGGATACTATTGGGTTGGATATTCCTTTGGGCATTCTTGGATAAGACCTTCGGCCTCGGATTTGCGACGGCCTCTAGCCATTCCTGGATCAATGGTGGATCGCCTACAACATACTACCTTGGCAATGTTTCCGGGGGGATCTTTGAGGGTATTTACAGCAGTATCGCAGGCAACCAAGTTGTCGACGTGCTTTTCATGGCAGCATTGTTGCTCCTCGGAGTAGCTCTGATACTTGGGATCGGGAGCAGGATATCGGCCTACGGTGGGGGACTGCTCGTCCTGTTGCTGTGGTCCACCCAGGTTCCTCCAACGAACAACCCATTTATCGATGAGCACATAATCTACTTGTTCCTCCTGTTCGGTCTCTGGAGGGTCAAGGCCGGTCGCACGATCGGGTTGGGTACCTGGTGGTCGAATACGAAGCTTGTCAAGAGATTCCCTTGGTTGGAGTGATATCCCCGCATTACTTGAAATCCAACCAATCCCATAAAACTGAATACTGAGGTCGGATAATGACGTTTTATGGGCAATCCAGCCTCCTCATGGGTGCTCGGAGTTTGAATAGATTATTTATTATTTTAATATTGTATTATGACCAGTGGAATTATGTTTGGGTCCAGAGAATGGCATTACATCAATCGGAGCATGTCCAAGCTTTGCCAAACCTAACGATTTAATACATCCACTCCAATTTATCGCCCTGGAAGGGAATCTGAAATTGAGCGACGTTAAACGACTCGTGCTGGACGTATTGAAGCCGCATCACCCCTCGATCGTGGAGCTAGCCAAAAGGCTTGGAGCGGTCGAAGGGATATCGGGTGTGAACTGCACGCTGGACGAGGTTGACCAGGAGACCGAGAGCATCAAGATCACCATTGAAGGGAATTCCATCGACTACGACATGGTAGAACAGGTCATCACCGAATCGGGCGCGGTCGTGCATTCCGTCGACAGCGTCTCCGCCGGCAAGAAGCTGGTGGAAGAAGTGGAAACGCCTCAGGACCGCTGATATCTTACCAGCGCCTGACCTACTTTCAGCATGAGCAACGTCTTGGGGAGCGAATGCTCCACCAGGACCCTGCCGGTGTGATTGAACCAGTTGCCCGGGTAGGATTTGTCCGTCTCTATCTTGAATTCGAGACCCATCTGCTTGACCGCCTTTGCGATAAGCTCGACGTTAGGGCTGTTGATCGACAATTTTCTGCTGACCTTACGCCCGCTATCCCTGGTTCGACTAATGTCAAAATATTCGGGCCAAAGGACCCATGCCTTATCCTCGTCAAGGGTCATGGGATCCCTTCAGGGGGTACGGTCACTCCTTGACCAGTACCGCGTTGACCGCTCCGTGCTGTCCCGGCCTCGAGGTGACCTTGGCCAGTCCCAATTCGGTCTGGATCAAGGCGCCCTTGTTGATTATGTTACGCTGAACATAGTTCGGGTTGGCCGAGTTCTTCTTGACGGTGACGATCTTGGACTTTTGGGCCTTCATGGTCGCCGGGTCAATGACGTTGGCGAATGACGCCTTGAGCATCCTGACCTTGACGTTTGCACCCCTGGTCCTCATGATGAGAGAGCGCTCTGCGCCCAGAAGCGTGAATGTCGGCTCCTTGCCGATCTCGAATCGTCTCTTCTTCCTGCCGAGGCGGAGCCTTCCACCTGACGGCTTCCTCTTGGATTTCCCTTGCCACAGTGCCATAGCAATCCGTGGCCTCTAAAATAAAGCGGGGTATTAATACCTATCTTCACCCTAGGCGCTGTTCGAGCAGTTTGACGCTCGGCACATCTCCCAATTCCAGAAGGCCGGAATATCCTTCCTTCGCCGGGCCTGGATTCATGAAGACGATACCGTCCTTTTCCACGATACCGCGGTCCTCATGGATGTGACCGGACAATACCACCCTCGGCTTGAACTCTTCCACGAGCTTATCGATGGAAACGCTGCCTACGTGCTTTCCGGAGAAAGGGACGTCCAAGACCCCGAACGGAGGGCAGTGCAGGACCAAGATCATACCCCTTTCCATCACTGGACGGAGCTGGGTCATGATTTCCTCCTCTGAATACTCGTTCGGCGTGTCGAAGATGGTCGGGTTTGAACCGCCCATGCCTCCAAGGACGTAGTCGCCCAATCGGACCTTGTTCAGGTGCAGCGAGACCGAACTCCGTTCGATGTATGCAAGCGTTCCCGCCGGATCGCAATTGCCGGGGACGGCGAACGTTCTTCTTTTCAGGCCTCCGAGGAACTCCCCGGCCCATTCCGGCGGCCCGAAATGGGTTATGTCGCCCAGAACGATCGTCCCGTCAAGGTCCATGGTCTCGATGAGCTCGTTGGCCCATTTGACCACCTTGTCTCGCCTGTGCACGTCCGACAGAACCAGGAACCGCATGGAAGTCGCCGTTTTCACATAATCGGGCACATTACATTAATGTTGCTCAGATGAACCCGAAATTGAGGTCCTGGAATATCAACAGGTAGGAGATCAGGAACCCTAGGATCGCACCGCCGTTGAGCAGCGGCAGGCCGGCCTGCGGTCTACCAGTGGCAACATAGCGCATGAGAACGCCGAAGCCGATGCAAGCTCCGATGAGGGTCCCGGCGGTAACGTAGACATCCGCATGTGCGATCTGTGTGATGGGGGCCAGGTATGGTAGGTAAGCCATGACCGACACGATCAATATGCCGGGTATAACGGCGTCACCAACTCCCATGATCATCGTCTCCCTTTCCTGGTCCCTGTCCCGGTCCTTAAGGTCGATGTTGTCCATCTGCTCGACCTTGAAGTCCAGCTTCTTGGGGACGTAGAACAGGACCGGGAGGCGCATCTTGGTCACGCCCTCCGCCAGAGAAAGCATGTGCTTGGTCTTGTAGACCGAGATCGCGTCGTACACGGCGAGGATGCTGAGCAGTATGAGCGCAGGGAAGATCCCCAGGGAGATCCCCAGGATCGCGGTCGCTCCAACTCCGATCAGGACCGCCACCGAATCGATGACATACCACTCCGGACGCAGGACCAGCCATCCCATCAGTCCGACCGCCCCGGCGATTGCCAGGACCAGCGATATGTTGACGTCCCCGATCAGGTAGAAGAAGATGGGCAGCAGGATCGAGAACATGGAGATGGTCATGGCGGTGTAGAAGATCGCCTTCATGATCCTCTCCTTGGCGAACTTGATCAAGACCAGCATAAGCACCGTCATGCCCAGGATAAGTGCGAAGTAGAGCAGCGGGTTCACCGGGCTCTGCGGGTCCTGGAAGGCCTGGTAGTCGCCGGTGCTCAACAGCAGCGGCAGGAGGTAGATCGCCGCCACCGGGACGAAGATGAAGATGGCAAACATCACCAGGTATTGGGCTGGGTTTCGCATGGCCGGATGGATGCGTTCAGCGCCTATAAATACCGTTTTGAGCGGCGGCGGAATGAATCCTTCGTCAAGTCCGATATTTCAGAGAATGTTATTAATAGGGAAATACCCGCATTGTAGTTAACCATGAGTGAACTAGTGCGGGCAGAGTCCGCCAAGTCTGTGTTCCCAGCGCGCCTCGAGCGGGCCAAGGACCTTACTGACATATTTGAGGTCGTGAAGGAGGCGGTGCGCGTCCAGATGGGCATATCCCGGGCCGGGCTGATGCTCGGATTGGCGGAGATGGGTGGCGACAGCAAGTCGTTCGTCGGCGGGCTGTATCCGGTCACATCGAACATCATCGTCATGAACAAGAGCGTCCTGAGGAGGATAATGGCGATCCAGCCGGACATGTACAAGTCCTATGCCTTCCACGTCCTGCTCCATGAGTATATCCACGCCATCGGCATACTCGATGAGGAGGAGACCAGGAGACACGCCTATTCGATAAGCGTGGCGCTGTTCGGTAAGGACCATAAGACCACCTATATCGCCGAGGACATATCCCGGGTGCTGCCGTTCTTCACCTACGCCGAACCGAAAATGGACGAAGAGCAGACCATGGACATCGAGCTGGTGAAAGGGTTCGACCGGTCCAGCGTGAATTATATAAACTGACGGAATACTCCGTCTTTCTTGATTTTCGATCAGAGCATTGGATAAATTTCAAAGAATAAGATACTAAATGGTTTGGGAAATTGGCTGGCCAGTTCACCTGGTGACCGGTTCCTGGGAAACGTTGGCGAAACCTACATTGCCGGAGACCTTGGTGACCTTGGCCTTGACCCTGGCTCCCTTGATGGTGCCTGGGATATAGATGATGTACTTGTCCATCCTGGCCACGCCGTCCCCCTTCTTGCCGACATCCTCGATCATGAACTCGTAGATGTTGCCTTCCCGCAGCCCTTCCTTCTCCGGGGCCTTGGCCTGCTTTCTAACGTTCACAGGTCTGTGGGCGCCGCATGCCTCGCACTCCAGGATCAGGATCCTTCCCTCCTTGACGATATGTGTGTCCGGCCTTCCGCATTCGGAACACAGTACGAACGTGTCGGTATAGCTGTTGATCCGTTCCGCGATCTGCGCGGGGGCGAGCCTGGCCTTGAAGACGACCCTTCTGCCCTCGATCGTTCCCGGTGTACCGAGTTCGCGCAGCAGATACTGGAGAAGGTGTTCCGGTTCACGCCTCAGGGCGTCGGTGATGTCGCCCCAGTTCTTGATGACCGTGGTCTTCCCTTCCTGGAAGATGTCGGGCTCTGGCACGGTGAAACGCTCGTGCTTTTCGATGGTCTCGGGCAATTGACCTTTGGCCCGGTCCAGGAGTGATAGGTAATCGTCATCAGCCATTGGTATCGTCACTCTCAAGCCCCAACTTGAATATAAAGATTGTTGGCGAGCCCACGCTTGGGCGGAGGGTTGCGTTATTATGGTCCAGTCATCTAGAACATGATGAATTTGCTAAGACACATGACAGCTGCAGATCCATCCTTATAATTCTCAAACTCCTCCACGCACATTGGTCCCGATAGCGAGCTATTGGTTGGAAGCATCAATCAGGATTGCTTGATCGAGTCATTTTCATAGATCCCGATCCACAGGATGTGGTCAATAAGAAATTGATCTGGCCCCTCCTTGAAGTACAGTGCTTTTTATTTTAGGTATGGTAGAGTTGGGTGCGGTCGCCGGTTTGCACACCCAACGGTTCAGAACCGGACCAAAGTTAGGCCAATCAATACAGCCTTTTGTATAGATACCCAATAGCTAATCCAAGAGCGAGAATCCTTAGCACGTTGAACAACGTGCCGATGAGGAAGTAGCGCAAGGCGTCACTTGTCGCGAGAAACCCTTCAGGACCTTGGAGGAGGATTGTCACTACCATTAGAGCGATGGAGCTGAGCATCACGGATTTTAGAATTGGATCCTGGGTTGGGATCCTGTCAAAATAACGGAGCAAGGAATAGCTGACAAAGAATCCGATGATCAGGCCGCCGATCAAAGATTCAACGATCATCGGAAGATAAGAAATTGAGAGAGCAGCCCTATACTCGGCGGCGATGGGGGTAAGGGAAATTGCGAAGTTGGTCGCCCAGAATGCTGCTCCTCCCACAATGGCCAGTTTGTTCAGCTTCTTGTTGAACTCGTGCGACGTCTCCCTCTTGCTTTGATATGTGGCTCGGGTTTCCATAGAGAATCACTCAGCCTCCGTCGAAGCATGTCCATTGTCCATCACTCCTTTGACCAGAAGCCACAATGTCAGCGAGACCTCGGCGATGAAGCCCGCCGCCAGACCGGGGTAGGATATGACATCGTATCCAGGGAGTAGGAAGAACTGCAGGAACCATATCAGGACACCAATGAAGTCGATGATCAGCAGGATTCCCAACAACCGGGGAAGGAAGCCCGATCGGTAGACCAGATAACCGAGGGGGAGCAACCAGGCACCGAAGAAGAGCTGGGCTATCTCGAATCCGTTATTGTATAGATCGATATGCAATAGGGCTTGGGCCTGCAGTTGACTAGCTGGAAAAACTGTCAGGTAATCGGCTCCGCTCAACAGCGATAGGGCGGCAGACAGATTGAGCACGCTCATGCATTCGATCGCGACCCCGCACAGGTTCAGCAGCAGGAAAAGCAAAGCAAGATCCTTGTTGACCGACCTCAACAAAACGTAAAGGGCCCACGCCGCCAGAACGAAGAACAATGCCGAGACCAGCTCGGTGACGAAACTGATGCGGAACAGAAGCTCGTTTGCCGTGATTTTCTGGGCTGTAGCGGCAGCATCCCCGAACACGATCAGTTGGGAACGGATAGATGTGGCCAAAGGCAATAATATGATGAAGATCAGATAGAATGACCCCGCCATTCTTGCGGTCCGATTCATCGATTTCATTGGTCACTCTCCCCCCTGGTTTGATTCTGGTGATTATTACCGCAATCGGCCAGCATATTGCCACTGTCGCCTTCCGGTTGCTGCGAGGCCTCCACGTTCGTTCGCGGACATTCCTCATGAGCAGTCCCAGCAGCCTTCGCGGATGGATTGAAACCCTTTATTATCAGCCATGCCGCAAGCACCAATTCCTGCACGAGTATCGGAAGGTTCAAGATGACTTGCCCCACAGAAAATGGGGAAATGAGGCTGAACATGGCCAATACGGCTGAAACCATCGTCATTATGGCGGCAACAACACCCCAGCCCGATAACCATCGAGGGACTAGTTCTGTTCGATAAAATATGATGTAATACAGCAGTGCACCTATGGAAAAGGCCAGCAACTTACCAACATTGGCTACCCAATGATATCCTGATACTAACAGCACGCCAAAGGTCTGGAAATACGATGAATCGGGAGCTCCAGCGTTTACAAATTGCTGGCTCAACGTAATTAGCAATAACAGACCTATTACAGCAACGAAATCGAACACTCCCTCAGCGGTCCTGAAAACAACTGCTCCAAGAGCTAGACTTTCATTGGATCTTTTTAGCACGGGATACAGCGAGATCGCAATGCCAATGGCGGCGGCGCCACCGATGAACAAAAGAAGGGCTGCTGTTGCTACTAGACCTCCATTTGTTGAAACACTGGTAAGATAGTTCGTAGCATTCGTAGGTGCCATAAATGGTAGGCTTAGGAAACCCACAAGGTCTGCAATTATGAACAGCACTCCCGCACTTATTGCGTACTTTCTATCATATCCTTCTGTCATTCCAGTCACTTCCCCATTTCGGTGCTGGATCCCTCAGATTTGATGGGGTGCTCCAGATCCCTTATGGCGAGATCGATTCTTAGCTCGCCGTTGCTTCCAATTACTTCCAGAATGAGGTCTTCAACGAATTGAGCTCGTTTTAATGAACCAAGGGAACCCTCGATGAATATTTTTTCATCTCCATCCAGGGATATGTTCTTCACGTCGCTCTTCGATCTGAGTTCGATGGAGAACATCCGTTCATCTTTTCCGATCCTTGTCCTGTTCATTTTCAAACCTCAGATCGGATAAGAGCGAAACAAGGTTGATAACCATTATTTGACTCAGATGTGTTGTTGTTAGCAGCAATGTGTAGGTGTTGAATTTGGTGAAAACTGACGCCGATGAGGACCGCCTCTCTGACCTTTACTTTCTATTG
>DASXVU010000038.1 GCA_036504055.1 Methanomassiliicoccales archaeon
AGGATACCGATCACCACAAGTACGGCGAACACCAGCAATGCCAACAGACCGAATTCGATGATCATGGATTATGCTCCAGGCAGTAGGATTTCACACACCCCGGCATATTTAAACTTTCGATGGGTCTCCTCGACTTAGGGCACCTGGCTTCAGTTATGGAACGGAACACTTGTGAAAACCATTTGATTGTTCCCCTCTGTCTGGCTCGGTCCTATGGGGCTCGAATTGGCTAGTAAGTTTGAGGATGACTTTCGGGGCATCCGCAGCTTGTCCTTCGGGATTCTTTCTAGGGAGACCGTCACATCCTCCAGCGGCTACCCGTTCAGGCTGTCCATAGACTTACGCCCATCGCCCGATTGAACGACGATATAGGCGCTGTAATGGTCATCCAGATCTAGAATTAATGGTTGGGTTTTGAACCAAAGTCAATTTGAATTCGTAGTGAGAATGATTAAAACCGCGGAACAGTGCTCGACATCATGATTCGTCTTTGCGAATGAATGTAATAGCAAATGGTGTAAGGTTAATAAGACAACTTTGCGGAAGGGCGAATGCCTTCTCACACTTATCCATAGAATGCCGATCGAAGGTACTTAAACTGATGCGGCACTTATTTATTTACTTTTTTGGATCTTCTTCAGGTCCTTCTCGCTGGCCTTTCCTTCAACCTTTTTGCCATGCGGAATATCCTCGATTTCACTTTTTTCACCTTCTTGAATTTCCTTGATCTTTTTCTCGGTGATTCTCTTCTTGGTTTCTTCTTTCATCTTCTTCACCACATACAATTGAAGACTGATCAATTATACAATTGACCTGATCTTCAAAATCCATTGGCCTCATTACCTATTAGAGAATGATCAGTCTGGAATTTATAACTCTAAAGAAAAGTTCGCTGATGGAACGCATCAAATATGAACATCCCTCCCTTGATCTCGAAGATAGAAAGGAAGCCATGGTCTTGATGGCAATTCTGATCATCGATAGATAACTCCCAGAGGTTCAAAGGATTGCCCAGCTTGTGGAAATCGACCGGCCAGGGATTGACGAAGTGCCCGGGATACGGTTCATTGGTCAATTTCCGCTATTAAGTGAGCTATATTTTATTACTTCTTGATAAGAACTTTGCAACTATGGAAGTTTACAGTGAAATCGGTGATGACCTGACCACATTGATCTTATTACCAGTGATCAGCGGTCATAATAGTACCCTGGAGTTGAGTGTACCGGTCCCTGTCCGCCTTTCATTGAAAAATGGTATGTTCTTGGCTGTGAATCGAGAAATGAATCTTGAAGGCGTCGGAGAAAAATGGGATGAGGCCTTGCAGATGTTCATGAACTTCTTTTTCACACAGTTCATGACCTATGTTGGGCTGGATGAGGAAAAGCTAATGCCCAATGAAAAAGAACAATGGGATATTATCCGAGATATGATCCCTGATTGGCAAAGACAATTGGAGAGAATCGCCCTCAAATAATCGGAAAATGTTCGCTATTCCTTGAGACTGTCAAAAGTGCATTTGCACCAAGGCCAGCGATCTTAATGATATTCTTCAGACGATACCCGAAGGATAAGCGACTGAGTTACCGGTTTCGGTCCCTGTCATTGGTTGACACTCTTACGACGGGGACACTTACATCTATCACCATTTCCTAAAAACGTCGAATTTCACTGGATTTTTCTATTTTCTATCCTTAGATATATATAGACACGAAATGGAGTAAGATTGGAGACTGAAATGGCGGAAATGGCATACAGGATTCGCAGGAATGAACATTACAGTGGCAATAATGACAGTGCAATCAGGAAATCGAAGGGGTCTATAGGAGCTTGGAGCATCTAGAGCAGACGGTCAAAGAGGCAGGTATTTTCCAATTCTCTAACCTCCCAGATGGAACGATGCGTCTCTACGACAAGGATGTGACCAAGGCAGAGATTACCGCAGACAGTATCGGACAATTTACAGTGGCCATTGTCGACTAGTCCGATGGGCATATCCAGGTAGCTCAAGGGTAAATATCTGTAGAGTGAACGGGGGTATCTGGGCGAATGTAGTTCAGTTCAGATTCGGACCTCAAATGGTAGTGTGGTTGATCAGGCAAAATCAGAAAATGCATTCGTATCTCTTCAGTTTGCGTTAGTAAATCGTGATTGCAACGATCGAAAAACATTCGAAGTTGTACAAATATTTGGTTGACCTATCGATTACTTGCCCTTAGTCTTTCTGCATACACTATGCTTCAAAGGAGGGAAATATCACCAATCCGAGACCTCGTTTTGGGAGGGCAGGACCTTTACCAACAGTAAATGAATATATTACCCAGACAGTGTCAGGAAATCCATATTTTCCATTTTCATTAATAAAACAAGATGATTTAATATGAAAGACAAGAATGACCAAATGTGCAAAAGAATATCAATCTATCCAGACTAATTTTTGTTATTTTTGCTGTCTTCGCCATCCTACAACTGCCATCATTTGGGGTTGAGGGGGTCGGCACCTCAGAATATTGGTCAAACATGAAAATAGATCATTCAGATGGATATGATATGGGAGCGGCACTTGTCATTAATTCAAGTTCTATTCCATTGATTGCTTTGCCGACACATGATGGATTATCCTTAGAAACGCGTTCGGATGGTGGCTGGCATTCATTGTTGATTGAGAATACGATGTGCTCGGGGAGACCCACGATCGCTCTAGACTCAAATGAGGTGGTTCATATTGCTTATGCGGTTTTGACCAATCCAGGCTCAGAAGCCTCTGCTGCAATCTACGAATTGAAATGTGCAATGAACATTTCTAGTATTTGGACAATCACTGTATTATCGACCTCACAAAATGGCGGCTCAATAAGTAATCCTACTTTGGCTAATGATGCCAATGGAATTTTACATCTATATTTTGTTCAGGACGGTGTCTTTAGACATTTGACATGGACTGCAGGTGCCTGGACAAAGGAGAGCGACCTGACATTCTCGATGTCTCTAAGCACTTTGCAGATAGGCGATACCACCATAGATAATGGGGGCTTTATTCACGTCATTTGCTGGAACATTTCGTCAGTCAATCGAAATCTCTACTATCTTTCAAATGAAAATGGAATTCCTGAGGATGTATTGCTAGCTACTAATCCAGGGCAGATCGTCGGGGGGGCCAGTATTGCGGTCAGCTCTGCCGGTAATGTCGCTGTCTGTTATTCATCAGGAGACGGCCTGAGGGGAATATCATTTTTGATCAGAGAAAATGGATTGTGGATGGGCTCTTCCTCTCCGATGAGCTCTTCAGCGGCCCCTGTTTCAGGTGCGGTGACATATGATGGGCAGGGACACCTATTCCTTGGTTATCTTATTGAATCAGTAGGTAGTTACAAGATTGCCGAAAATCAGGGTGATGGGTGGATCGAGCTCTATGCTAGCCCATCTGTTTCCACAGCAGGTTTGCAGCCGAACTTCCCAATAATTCAGACAGATATTCACGGTAATCTACATTCGATTTATCAGCTCAATTCGGTAAAGAATTATCTTACTGATGCTATACCTTCACCTCCCCAAAATCTGAGTGCAACTACTGGGGACAAGAAAGTCATATTAACCTGGAGCGTACCTTCAACGGGCTTGGCTCAGGAGTCCTCCTATGCAGTCTATAGACAAAACCAGTTAATCACCATAGTTCATGACAACTCATTCATCGATAACAATGTAACAAATGGGCAGAATTACAATTACTGTGTCACGGTAGTTAAAGGTCTATTAGAAAGCGGGACTTCTAATTTTGTAATTGCTATGCCTAGAGGTCCACCGGGTCAACCTACACACTTGACCATTACATCGAACAAAATCGGAGAAATAGCTCTTTCTTGGCAAGCACCCGATTCGGATGGCGGTATTGCCATCGACTGTTATGTCGTTTACAGTGATGGTGTCGCCATGACAGATGATCAGACAGGTCTGTCGACAGACATTCCCGTCGGGACTGATGGAGGCCATTCTTTCACGGTGGCAGCTCATAACACCGCTGGTATCGGCAAACAAAGCAATGCGGTCTCATACACCGTCTCTAATGCTCCAACCTGGTTGACTGCAATTGTTGGCAATGACAAAATGACTTTAAATTGGAGCATTCCAGCCTATAATGGGGGGGTTGCCATCGACTATTATATTATCTCCCAAAATGGAGTCGCTCTTGCGGAACATCCCACGGGTTTATCAACAATAATAAACAACCTGGTCAATGGTCAGAGCTATTCTTTCACAGTCGCAGCACACAACGCAGCGGGAATTGGCCCTGATTCTTCTGCGTTAGTGGTTTCTCCGACCCAAACCAAACCAACGGAACCAATGAACGTTACTGCCTGGGAAATTGATAGTGGAATCGTTCTCAGCTGGTCAGCACCCATAGACAAAGGTGGATACTCGATAGCATACAACATTTTCAGAAGCACGTCATCAGAACCAGGATCGCTGTTAGCTACCGTTTCTGGGACCTCCTATTCGGATATGGAAATTACCCTGGGAACTAACTATCATTACTATGTCGAGGCAGTCAACCAGCTTGGCAGTTCTGCCCCAAGCAAACAGGTCGGCCCTATCTCCGCGTCTGCCGCCGTAGCTCTGAACATGGAGACTGATTCATCCTCCAGCTCGATCGGGATACTAATAACCATCAATGGAGGCCTCAAGACCGTGGCGAGTGGCCAACCGGTCAGTGGAATGAACATCGATCTATCTTACAGTGTGGACAAAGGACAATCCTGGATAGTAATGACTTCGCTCACGACTTCACCTACAGGTAACTTCTCCACACAGTGGATCCCGACGGTGACCGGTGTCTATATGCTTAAGGGTAGTTGGGATGGCAACGCGGTTTATCAACCATCAACATCCATGATGAGCCTGGCGGTGACTGCATCTTCTGGCAACTATGTGTTCACTGTGCAATCCAACTCGACCGTCTCTGGCCTATCCTTCAATTCGACCAACTCGCAGTTGAGTTTTACGATCAGCGGCCAGACCGGGACCTCTGGTTATACCCGAATAGTTGTCAGTAAGCAACTCGTTGCCGACGGGGAGACCATTAGATTATCGATGGATGGATCCAGTATGAACTATTCACTGAGCTCTTCCGGCTCCTCATGGATACTATATTTCACATATCACCACAGCACACATAGTGTAGTGGCCTCGCTCAATGAAGCTGGGAGGGACCAAGGTTCCATAGGCCCTAACGAAGACGCATTCCCATTGGTCGCAATTGGTGGAGCGTGTGCGATCGCATTATTACTGGTATTAGGTGTCCTAGTTGTTCGGAAACGAAGAGGCAAGACGGGGGGCCCTTGATGGAAGAATGATGGCTGGAAAAACGACCATCATCAAGAGACTCGAACCTTATGGTGGGCAGATCAGATTCGTCGTCACTGTCTATTCGAACTGCGGCTACCAGTTAACCTCAACTCTGAACTTTCTTGCTATCCCGAACAGGGCAGCAAGATCACAATGCACTTCCCTCATGCCAAAATAGGAACACGAGGGAAATGCGGGCAGATGTAGTGGGCCCAAGAAAATACGACTCCTGACATCTTTTGCGATATAGTTCCGCAATTCGAATACTTCTCAATTATTGGTTGCCAGTTGAAGAGAGAATACAATCAAGGTCGATAGTCTATTGCCTTGGTCTAGCCTCACTCATAAAGAACATATCCAATTGTTATATTGTCAGTGGTCACGGACTTGTCTCCTTCATATAAGTAGGCCATATATTCTCATCATCGAGCGCCTTGCTCGTTCCGCCATGTCATCGAGAGAGAGTTCTTGGAGCTCGATCAGCTCCTTGTACCCGGCCGCCTGTCCAGTTATCGTTCCACCGGGAAAACCATTTAATCGTTCTGCTCCAATGTGCCAACTGCAGGAAGGTATTGGGAATGGCATCTAACCGGACCAAGGCCAATGGAAAAAAGACCACGACGGCTGAAGAAGCCGTCCGCTCCATCGGTCGAGGAAAGACCATTTTCATCGGCACCGGTTGCGGCGAACCGCAGGCCCTGGTCATGGCGCTCATCGCCGAGTCGGAGAACCTGGGGGACAATGAGATCGTCCAGACCTTGTCGTTGGGATTGATGCCATACAATGAGGAAAGGTTCAACGATCGGTTCCGGCTCAACGCATTCTTCATTGGTCCCAACGTCCGATACGCCGTGAACGACGGCAGGGCTGACTATACGCCAGTGAATCTGTCGCAGATCAGCAGGATGTTCGATTCTGGCAAGATAATCATAGACGTTGCCCTTATCCAGGTGTCTCCTCCAGACGCAAACGGGGATTGTTCTTTGGGAGTGTCCGTCGACATAACCAAATCGGCCGCCGAGAATGCCGAGATGGTCATCGCGCAAGTCAACCACAACATGCCTCGGACCCATGGGGATTCCCTCATCAACCTATCCGAGATCGACTATGTGGTAGAGATCGATGAGCCGATCTTCGAATGGAGACCAGAACGAGAGGAGAAGATGGAGGTCCTCACGAAGCTGGGGAAGTACCTGTCCGATCTGGTCCCTGACGGGGCCACGCTTCAGATCGGATATGGTTCCACGCCGGACGCAGCGATCAAATACCTGACCAAAAAAAAGGATCTGGGTGTTCATACGGAACTCCTCTCGGACGGTCTGGTCTCCCTCATAGAGTCTGGTGCGGTGAACGGTTCGAGAAAGTCGTTGGACAATGGCAAGGTGGTGGCCTCCTTCGTGATGGGGACCCAGCACGTCTACGACTTCATCAACGATAACCCGGTCATCGAGATGCGGCCATCATCGTATACCAATGATCCTTGCATCATCGGTCGCCAGGAGAGCATGATCTCCATAAACTCGGCCCTGCAGGTCGACCTCACAGGACAGGTGTGCGCAGACCAGCTGGGCAACAAGTTCTTCTCAGGTCTGGGCGGTCACGTCGATTTCATGCGTGGAGCAGCTCGTTCGAAGGGCGGCAAGCCGATCATCGCCATGCCATCCACCGCCAGGGACGGGTCGGTATCGAGGATAATGCCCACCCTCGACCAGGGGTCGGCGGTGACCACCACCAGGGGCGATGTTCATTACGTCGTCACAGAGTACGGTATCGCGGAACTGCATGGCAAGAGCATTTCCCAGAGAGCCCTGGCGCTCATCTCCATCGCTCACCCGAAGTTCCGGCCGCAGCTTCTGGCGCATGCGAAATCGCTCGGTTATGTGTTCAAGGACGTTTCCGGTATGACCTTCACCGGATCTATCTATCCAGAGCAGTACGAGGCCGTCCTGGTCATGAAAGGCGTGGAGGTCTATTTCCGCCCGGCGAAGTTGACCGACGAGCCCATGATCAAGGAGATGTTCTATTCACTTTCTGAGGCGACCATGTATCAGCGTTACATGGGGCCAAAGAAGCAGATGCCCCACAAGGAGATCCAGCGGCTGATCGACATCGACTATGAGGGGACGATAACGGTCATCGCCATGACCAAGGACGGAGACCATTTCCACGTGATCGGTATGGCCTCGTACGACGTGGACAAGGCTAACAACTCAGCCGAGGTGGCGTTCGTCGTTGTGGATCGTTGGCAGAACAAGGGCATCGGCATGCAGTTCATGGACATGCTGATCAGGATCGCCAAGGACAAAGGGGTCAAGGCGTTCACCGCGGAGCTTCTCTCTGAGAACTTCCGTATGCTGGACATGTTCTACCGCACTGGCCTCAAGGTAGAGGCCCGGCTGGTAGAGGACACCTACATGGTCAACATGGACCTTTGGTCCAAGTGAGAATGTAATGAGGGACCGCCACCATTTTAATAAAACTTGAACGGAGGGCATTCCTCCCTCCTAAGTAGTTTTTTAAGATCTCCTCGGAGAGGAGTACTAGGGGGGCCAAAGGTGGTTCCTTTGGCGGAATATGGCGAGGACGAACCCCTATAATATCGTTGGCCACCCTTCCTCCATGGTTTCGGAATCACTTCTTTGTCTGGAGCTTGTGGTCCTCCACCAGCTTGCCGACCACGCTCGGGTCGGCCAGGGTGCTCACGTCGCCCAGTTCTTCCGCCTGGCCGGAGGCGATCTTTCTAAGGATCCTCCTCATGATCTTGCCGCTGCGGGTCTTGGGCATGGCTGAGGCAAACTGGATTGTGTCAGGCGAAGCGATCGGTCCGACCATCCGCCTCACATGCAGGACCAGGTCCTTCTTGAGCTGGTCCGATTCCTCGACCCCGGACTTGAGGGTGACGTATGCGTAGATGGCCTCTCCCTTGATGTCGTGGGCCACCGGGACCACCGCGGCCTCCGCAACCTTCGGATGGGAGACCAGGGCCGACTCGACCTCCGCTGCACCGATCCGGTGTCCAGAGACCTTGATGACGTCGTCAACCCTTCCCATGATCCACACGTACCCGTCCTTGTCCATGCGCGCAGAATCGCCGGTGAAATAATAGCCTGGGAACCTGGTCCAGTAGGTATCCTTGAACCGGTCATGCTGACCATACACGGTCCTCATGATCCCTGGCCACGGCTTCTTTATCACGAGGTATCCTCCTTCGTTGACAGCCGCCTCCGTGCCGTCCTCCTTGAAGATCGCCGGCTCCACGCCGAAGAACGGTTTCGTGGCCGATCCCGGCTTGGTCTGGGTCGCTCCAGGCAGTGGGCTGATCAGTATGCCCCCGGTCTCGGTCTGCCACCAGGTGTCGACGATGGGGCACCTTTCCTGTCCGATGTTGTGATGGTACCACATCCAAGCCTCTGGGTTGATCGGTTCGCCGACCGAACCGAGCAGTCTGAGGGACGACAGGTCCCTCGACTTGGGCCACTTCTCGCCCTCCCGCATCAGGGAACGGATGGCCGTTGGCGCGGTGTAGAAGGTATTGACCTTGAACTTCTCCACGATCTGCCAGAACCGGTCTGGCTGCGGATAGGTCGGGATTCCCTCGAACATCAGCGTGGTGGCGCCATTGCACAGCGGCCCATAGACGATGTAGGAGTGTCCGGTGATCCAGCCTATATCGGCAGTGCACCAGTAGGTGTCCTCCTCATGGACATCGAAGATGTACTTATGGGTCATGGCCGCGAACATCAGATAGCCTCCGGTGGTGTGCAGCACTCCCTTGGGCTTGCCGGTAGAGCCGCTGGTATAGAGTATGAACAGAGGGTCCTCCGCATCCATCCAGGTCGGTTCATTGAATAGTGAGGCCTTGGCCATCTCCTCATGGTACCAGCAATCCCGTCCAGCTTCCATTTCGACCTCTGCGCCAGAACGTTTGACCACGATGACGCATTCGACCGGTCCGCCCTTCTCCAGGGCCATGTCGGCATTGACCTTCAGATTGACCGGTTTGCCCCCGCGGTGATTGCCATCGGCCGTGATCAGCACCTTGCAGTCGCTGTCGTTGATCCTGTCCCTCAGGGACTCGGACGAGAACCCACCGAAAACGATGCTGTGGATCGCCCCGATCCTGGCGCACGCCAGCATGGCGATCGCCAGCTCCGGGATCATGGGCATGTAGATGGAGACCCGATCGCCCTTCTGCACTCCCTTGGACTTCAGGACGTTGGCGAACTTGCAGACCTCGTTCAGCAGCTGTTGATAGGTCAGGGTGACGACCTCCTCGTCCTTCTCTCCCTGCCAGATGATGGCCGCTTTGTTCTTCCTCGGGCCGAACGTGTGGCGGTCCAGGCAATTATAGGCGACATTGGTCTGCCCGCCCTCGAACCACTTTATCTTGGCCTCTGCCTTATCCCAGCTGAAAAGCTTGTGCCATCTGGAGTACCAGTGGATGATATCGGCCTGCTTTGCCCAGAACCCTTCCGGGTCCTTTATCGATTCGTCATAGATCGCCTTGTATTCGTCGAAGCTCTTCACCAAGGCCTTCTCGCTGAACTCGATCGGTGGGTCGAAGCGTCTATCCTCTTCCATGACTGATTCGATGGTATGCTGGTCGGTCATCCCTTTTCCTCCGGGGTTAGGCCGCTTCCCTGGGAATTGCGACGAAGCATATCCCCTATTCGAAAGCACGCCGAGGCCATTCAGGTCCACGGAGATAATTAAACCTTTCGAGAACGTCCAACGATAGTTGACGAATTCCTAAAATATTGTAAGGTAATGCGTACGGACAATACGGTATTCGTATCAATATCTTACAATTAGTTCTGCCTTCCGCATTACTGTCAGGCATTGCATGAGGGTTGTCATGATTTGCGATTCGACACTTCAGGCCCAATGGCCATAACAATGTAGATTCTGCCATTCCTGGGTCATCATTAGCGCGGTTGCGGTGGATCGTTACTGTGCTGATCAGGCTTCATATCAAATCTATTGAACGAGGAGATAGGATAATCAAACAAGAAATCGGTTCGGATCTATTTAGACTGGGGTTTTTTAGAGAATGCATCGGTTTTTTAGAATCACTATCACTGATAACATTAAATAACTATCATTATTTGACGATACGTATCACTGATATCATAATATACCTATCACCAAATACAGATACCATTGACAACTGAGAAAAAGAATGAACTAGAGGCATTCTTAATACAGAAACTCGGCATAGATGAGCAAGCAAGCATTCAGGTGGAACCAGCTTGGCAGGATTTCAGTTTCGATATGGTAATCGAAGACCCAAAAAAATCCCAAAAATATTACATTGAGATCAAAACAAAGGCGTCATTAGACAGCCTGGCTCAAATCAATCTCTTTAAGGATGTTATGCTGGAAACTGAAACAATCAGTGACCTTCATTTCGTACTGGCTGGCAAGTACATCTCGACAAAGACAGGAGAACTAGCAGAAGGGCTGAACATTCGTACCTTGATCATTCCAAGAGAAATAGCATTACCCGGAGAGGGTTCAAGGATACAAGGTTCAGTCAAGATTACCTCCGAGAAATCTTGGAAGGTTGTGTCAGGACTGATCGGGTTGAAATCAAGTTCGATTAGAAACCTTTCTATCATTTTGAAAGTGTCCTATGGATGGACTCATGCAACCATGAAGCAATTGATTTCGCATGGTCTTGCTAGAACGAGTGGAAACCAGGTTTCCATCAGCGATATGGACAAACTACTAAATGGAGTGGCCTGGGAGAGGCCCACGAACAACCTTATTGTAAAGGAATTCACAATTCCAAACAGGGATATCTTCGAAGCCGCTAAAGAATTGGCAAATATGTTCGAAAGTCAAGGAATCCGATATGCGTTTGCCAGCTATTTCGCGGGAACGCAGTACACTGGTGAAAGCATCAGGTTCGATTCAATCCAAGTATATCTTGAAAAGAAAGATATCGAGGATATTGGTAGCCAGTTTGGCTGGGGTGAGGGATTGTCTGGAATCAAGCTACAAATAATGGGTCCCGATAGAGAGTTATTCAGTGAATCGAGGAGTACTGGGGGGGTGAGGATAACGTCACCCTCTCAGACATTATTAGACCTGGCCGGATTGGGATATAAAGGAAAGGACTTGACGAAATCCATGGTGGCGCTCTATGGTCAACTATCTCGATCTGAACTCAATAATCCAGAATTCCAATGAAGAGTTGCAGGAGATAGCTAGATTCCTTCAAACCTAGGGAGGACCCAATATCTCCCAAAACCGTCCTGATCGGTGGTTGGGCGGTCCACTCATACAACCCTTGGTATGGCTCAATCGATATCGATCTGATAACAAATTCAAGGACCCGTAGCAGTCTAAATGATCATCTGGTTTCCAATAGAGGGTTTGTAAGGGCACGCAATTCTGACGATACGAAGCGAGTAGAGAAGAAAATCGAAGAGGGCAAAAATATCATCATAGATTTTGGGAAAAGGGAACAAGAGGACCCGTTCGAAGGGCAAGCGAGACACCTTACTTATGAAATCCTAGATGGTCAAACCGAATTAATGCCAATTGGAGGGGGTTTATTTTTTCCAGTTCCAAAAAGATCCATTTTACTCCTATTCAAAATGAAAGCAGCATGGGATCGTAATTATCGGATTAGCCATGATTCATCCCATGATATCGAGTGGGAGAAAGGTAAGCTTAGGAAAGACCGGGCTGACATCCTTGCACTCCTTGATCCTAGCAAAGGCGGTCGCGACCTGGATATCGCGATGCTAGGAGAAAAGATGGAGGAATACCAATTCGTGGGGCAGTGTTTTGATGAAATCATCACCGACGTCGATGCCAGAGATTTCTATGGGCGCATCTCCGAAAAAGATGTCAAAGTGCTCATCGAGCAATTAGTTGATCTCTTAGGATGATTCGATGACTCAGATGCATAACCAATTCGTAGAACTTATCCATGGGCTGTCCGATTGTTGGGATGGATAGTTCAGAAAGAATTCACTTCTTCAGATATGATCAAGGGAGAGCGCCCTTCCCGAAGGAAAGTCCAGGAAGGGAAAATGCATTCTCCCTGATCGAACCACAACTCGCTCAAGCGGGTTGTTTTGACATCTCCAGGAATGCCGACATGTCTATGTCATACGACGCGTCCTGTGTCGTACCGTCGATCATCTCTATCTTTGCCCTGATCTTGTTCCTTTCGAACACGATCTGAGCGTTCCTTACGTTCGACTTGTACATGCTAATCCTCTTACCAGCCTGGGTAAGCCTTCTCTCAGCGCAGAACATCAGACCGGAATCTTCGAGCAGCTTGATCTTACGGTAACAAGCAGCGATTGGAATTCCTAACTTGTCGCTTAGTTCGAACGCGCTTTTTGGCTTTCCCATAGTGGCAAGGAGTATCTTTGCCGAATACTCCTCCGTCAATAACCTCGATGTTTCGAGAGCGTGCATTTCCGACACCTAGGTCAAGGACGCGTTTTTAGGGTATATAATGCAAATTGGGCGGCTATCACTATTGATATCAGTATTTTTCATATAGCCAGATAGTGGAATTTCAGGTAAAAACAACCGTTCTTGGATGTGATACCAAGACCTTGGTTTTGCGAAAATAGCGCTTTTTCGGCAATAATTCCGCTCCTATTTCGTGATAAATGTTAACCCTTATCATGAAGGAACATGCAGGGAATTCGAGTGGTAGGGATCCGATCTCACCATGTCGGAATACTGATCGACAGAGATGAGGATCATATGACGGGCTTCATCCATAGTAAGCATCGATGGATGTGGGCGGCCTCATGAGACCTTGGTCCATCGATTTTGCCTCGTCCACCATGTGATATCCGAATCATAACATATCTATAACCGTCGTTCCAATCGATTTGACAGCGGACGAAATAAGGAAGGGTCCATCATAAGGAACAATGTCATAAACGGAGTTACTGTTCCCCTTGCCCGTCAATATGGCGATTCAAGCCACCGCGGCATGAATATGATGATTTGGAAAATGAATTCAAACGGAATCGGCATCTGGTTCGATCATAAACCAAAGGTATCAGACTTCCAGAAAACCACAAAGATCTATCTGATCAATGAATATATTAGAAGGCTGCCTTTATGGCAGTAGCCGGCATCCGGTCAATAGCCATGATCGGGAACGTGGGAATGTGGCGATGGGTCCCGTCCACGTCCAATTCAGAGATCCATCATGATAGGGAGGTTCATTCATGTGCAGGGCCATCGATGTCTTGTTGATCGAGGATAACCCAGCCGATGCGTACCTGGCGTGTGAATATCTGCGTGATACTGGTTTCTCAATAAATGTCACAAAGTTGCAGGATGGAAGGGCAGCGATCGATTACGTTGAGCAGGTACGCAAAGGTTCCAAACGAATGCCTGACCTGGTTCTTCTCGACCTGAACCTCCCCAAACAGAACGGTCAGGAGGTGCTAGAGTTCATAAGGCGTCAGGACAGCGATGTGACGGTCGTCATCTACAGCGGATCGACCTCCCCCATGGACCGGCAGCGGGCCGAAGACAGTAATGTCAACGGTTACCTGGTCAAGCCAATGACCGGCGACGAAATGGACGAGGTCGTATTTCAACTCAAAAAGGTCCTCAAAAGCATCCAGGCTGGTTTTGGGCCATGTAATAGTACATGATCGGCCGAATATGTGTTCCGATCGGGGTCTTGGCCTGATATCTGAAATTCTTATAAATAGATTTAATTAATGGCGCTGTCGATTCTTCAATGCTGGGGAACGCCCCCTATGGAGGTGCATCGTATGGCATGTGGAAAATGCGCGCCGAAGGGCGGGGACAAGGATAAGAAGAAGGATGAGAAGAAAAAGAAGTAAGTTTCTTTCTCATCCACAAACCGTTTTTACTTTTCTCCTTCTAGTCCTGTTTTGCCACTAGAACGATGGCCAAGAACGTCAGCAATGCGCCGCATAACACGAACTGGTCTATCTGTTCCCCCAACACCAACCAGCTCAGGACGACAGCAAAGGTGGATTCCAGCATGAGAACGGTCGCGGAAGTGACCACGCTGATATGTTTCAAGGCCTTGACCCAAAGCATCGTGGGCACGGTTGAGCACATGATCCCGACATAGAGCGTCAGCGGTAAGGCATCCCCACTATAGTGATCGACATTTCCCACGGTCAATGCCATGATGAGCAAGGTCAATGGAAGGAACATGTGGAGGCTCAAGGACCATTGATCATATTCCATATGTCTCAGGGCGACCCTCGACATGATGACCACCAGAGCTATGAACACCGCTGACACGAGGATAAGCAGGTCTCCCAACAACTGGTCACCGTTCAGCGTCGTCAATTCCCATTTGGTGGTGAGCGTGACCAGCCCCAGGAACCCTATGATAAGTCCGATGGTGCGGTTCCTTCCCAGCCTTTCCCCGAAGGCGAGGCGGGAGAAGATCGCCACAAAAATCACATTGGAGCCTACGATGAGCCCGGCAACCGCTGCCGTGGTCATGGTGAGTCCTATGTATTGGCTGGCCACGACGACGGTGTTGAGGACTGGCGCGGTCCAGAACTCCCATCGTTTGAACATGGATAGCTTCAAGGAGCGCCTCCACGCCATGAACGCCAGTATGACCAGGGTGCCCACCCCCATGGCGATGGCTCCGAAAAGGAATGGATCCACGCTACTGACCCCCATCTTGGCGGCCACATAAGAGGAGCCGAGCATGGCGCTCGATATTATGGTGATCAACAGCGCCGCGGATTCGTCAGAGGTTACGATCCTTTTTCTCATCAAGTTCTCAAGCCCACCCAAGCTAGGGACGGTCCGGAATCAATGGTTCCCTATTTTATCTTGGCTATTGGGCCGACCTCCGCTAATCCGGCTTGCGTGCGATCCCGATCTTCCGCCTGACGTAACTGAACCGAACCTCAATCCAGTGGATGATCCTGGAAAGATCGAGGCTGTTCACAAAAAGGCCGATCATTATACCGATGAGCGCTCCGCTGGCCACATCATAGGGGTAATGCACTCCAATATACACTCGACTATATCCTACGGCCGCGGCCAAGACCAGTAACGGGATCAATGCCTTTCGCCATTTCAGCCCTATTGCCAGTGCGCAGGCGAAGACGGTCATGGCGTGACCCGAAGGGAACGACGGATCTGTCGGTCTATAGACCGGGTCGACTGCCTGGATCACTTCGAACGGCCTTGGCCGGTCGATCCCGTATTTCATCCCCCACGCGATCAGTATGACCATCAACAGGGCGATGAACACCGCCCCGGCCTCTTTCTTCCTGCGGATGGCCCAGAGCAAAGGCACGGCAAGGAACCATACGTTAAGGGCTCCCAGATCGGTGAAGACCCTGAAGAAGGATTTCAAGGCCGTCTCATATTGCTCTCTGACCTCGGTGAAAAGCCACACGTCAATATTTGTGATCTCCTTTAGCTGTAGGATCAGCGTTAGGACAACGCAGGCTGCCAAGATCCCTCCAAGCCATATCCAGGACCTACGTGAAAAGATCTTGTTCTTCTCCGGTGCCGCCTCGTCGTTCATCCCCATCCTATTGTCCTCCTTTGGATATCTGGTGGTGAGTATCGGATCAGCGATATCAATGCTATTGGCCTACTAGTTGAGGATATCATAGGACATAGTATACAATATACACAATCTCCCCGGATAGGAATGCCAGGAACCATAGCACGATCATAGGGATCGTAAGGGAGCGATGCAAACCTGACGGCTTCTTGGTCTTCCACATCAGATAACCGGTGATCAGCATCATGATTTCCAGAACCATGACGATAACGGATATGACCCCATGCACGGCGAAGTACGAGGTCATCGATGGGGTGATCGTCAGGATGCTGCCGTCCGTCTGCCCACCGAATGTACGGTATAGCATGTAGAATATGGACAGGCTCAGGTCCCATGCCACCGCCACCGTGCCTGAGATCGTATGATATCTCCAACCTCGACGTCCTGAGAGGAAGGCGTGGGTGAAGAAGAAGGCCACCGGGATAAGGGCGAGGGCCACAAAAGTACTGGCCAAGGGTGCTGAGACCATGGTGATGGACTAATGCCCAATGTATTTACTCATTTCCCCGATCTGGAGGCACACGTCCCGGTTGAGCACAGACGGTACCCAGCAATCATGTCCCAAATGCTTACGTAACTGTCGCAGATATTGATGAACATAGATATTAATTTCCTACCAGGATTTTAATAATGCGATTTCAAGGCATGATTTATTGGTCACCATCATATTTCATTCGAACTACTGGGTAGAAGGGTTTCATACAATCGAACCAATTTTGCATGATAGGTAGAAAAATCAAGATCAAACGATTATTTAGATCCCGTTCATTTGTTCCCATATCATTATATGAATATAATTATTTAATATTTACGTGCATTCTATTTACATATGAATAACTGATTAATATGGTAATACAGACTGGCCTAAATTTTTATATTTTACATTCGTTTAATTCGTACCCTAAAACAAAACGTTTATTAATGATTAAGAAAACACCGTTATCAGGTATTTCATTGAAAAGGAACCTGATCGCCATAGTCCTGGTCGGGGCGGTGATCTTGGCAGCAGCCATGATCGCCCCTGTCCTTGGTTCGCCCGGAGGTGTTGGAAACAAGAACCTCCAAGCCAATAGCTGCTCTGCTCATAATATCGTGAGCACATCGAACACCGTAACGGTGACCGCTTCTAAGCTTAACCCTGCTCCAAGCGAGCAGATCACCGTTACGGCGTCGTTATCCGGTTCGGGTGGGAGTGGTAGTAAAGCGGGCATAGCCCTGTTCACTGCCCTCAGCGGATCGTCCGGAACTGCACCGGCCGACAAAGGCTGGACCATCGTCACGGACCCATCCGGCACGACGTACAACTACAACGAGAAATCATACAGCGGAAGCGCCAGCTTCGCATGGACGATGAAGGCACCGGCCGCCGCTGGGACCTACAGCATCTATGCCAGGGCCTACATGGGCCCGACCTTCAACTATAAGGACGCGGCCGCGCCCCTCACTTTCACTGTAGCCAGCGCCGCCGTGGTAAGTGCACCTACGGTGACTGTCACCGCACCAGCCAGCGGGGCTACCGTAAGTGGCACCTTCTCCGTGACAGCGACGGCGACCGCCGGAACTGGTGCTTCAATATCATCGGTCGACCTCAAGGTCGATTCGGTATCCGTCGGCGCTAAGACCGTATCTCCGTACACATGGAGCATCAATTCGGCAAGCTACACGAACGCAGCCCATACCCTGAACATAACTGCCACCGACAGTGCTGGCCGGAAGGGCTATGCCCAGATCAGCGTGACCGTCAGCAATGCCGCCCTATTGCCACCAACGGTATCGATCACGACGCCGGCGAGCGGCGCCACTCTGACCGGGACCGCCACGATCACCGCGACGGCAACACCATCAGGGACGGCCACAGTCAGCTCTGTGGCCCTTTCAATCGACGGGACGTCGGTAGGCACCAAGACATCCTCTCCCTACACGTGGAGCGTCAATACCGCCATCTATGCGAAGGGAGCGCACACGATCCTCGTGGCCGCCACCGATTCGAACGCCAAGCAAGGCACGGCGCAGATATCGGTGACCGTCAACAACGATCCAGCATCGGTGACAATCACCTCGCCGACCAACGGTGCCACCGTGAGCGGGACGGTCTCCGTCAGCGCTTCAGGCACGCCTCCGGCGGGACAGACATTGACCAACATGGAGCTGAAGGTGGATGGCGTTTCGAAGGGGGCGGTGACCGCCGCCCCTTACACCTGGAGCGTCAACACCAACGACCTGGCCAACGGTCAGCATATCTACAATGTCACCTCGACCAGTTCCCTCGGGAGCAAATCCTACAGGCAGATATCGGTGACCTACAACAACCAGCCGATCGCGGTCGTCATCAGTTCACCCGCTAACGGAGCGATAATGGCCGGAACGGCAAGCGTGGCCGCATCGATCTCCAGCGCACAGACGGTGACCTTCGGCTCACTGTACGTCGATGGTGCACTGTTCAACAACAAGACGGCGGCGCCATTCAGCTGGAGCGTTAGCACGCTCACCCTGGCCAACGGTCAGCATACTCTGTCGGTGGTCGGCGGCGACTCTGCCGGCAGGATCGCCAGGCAGCAGATCAGCGTGACGGTGAACAATGCTCCCGTTTCGGTGACCTTTACCGCGCCGGCGAACGGGGCGATCATCAAGGGCACCATGACGGTCTCAGCCAACGCACTGTCCAGCGCGACCGTGTCGTGGGTAAGGCTGACCATGGACGGGAAACTGATCGGCAACAAGACCGCCGCCCAGTATACCTGGTCGATCGCATCGACGGGCTATTCTGATGGCCAGCACACCCTGCTGGTCGAAATGATGGATTCCCTCGGCAGGAAAGCGTCCAGCCAGATCGTGGTAACGTTCAACAACTCGGGAACGGCGGTGCCGGTCCCGGTCGTTACTGTAACGAACCCGACGAATGGCGCCTCGATCTCGGGTGACGTCACCGTCACCGCCCAGGTCACCTCGGCGAAGGCCATCACCAACGTGGTGCTGACCATGGATGGGAAGGTGATCGGTCAAAAGACCGCATCTCCCTATACCTGGACGCTCAGCACCGCCACCCTGGTCGATGGTCAGCACGCGTTGAACGTTTCTGCCACCGATTCGGGCGGTAAGATCGGGTACAACCTCATCACCGTGCAGACGGGCAACCCGCCGCCATCGGTGCAGATCACCTCGCCTACGAGCGGTCAGGACCTGGTCAGGACGTTCTTCGTGAACGCGACCGTGACCGGTCAATCGATACGCTATGCGTCCCTGAACATCGACGGAGCACAGGTCGGCAACAAGACCGCTGCCCCGTTCACCTGGACCTGGGACAGTTCCAAATTGGCCAACGGGGTCCATAACATCACCATAGTGGCGATGGACGGTAACGGAAAGCGCGGATCGCAGAGCATCGCCGTGACGGTGGGCAACATGGCCCCGTCGGTGACCTTTGCCTCTCCCACCGATACCAGCGTCGGTGGGAAGATCAGTGTCACGGCCAATGTCACGTCGGTCGATCCGGTCAAGGAAGTGGTGTTGAGAATCGACGGGAACATCATCTCCAGCTTGACCGTGTCCCCGTACACTTGGAGCATCGATACGAACACGTATGCCGCCGGAGGGCACAATCTTAACCTGACGGCGACGAACGTCTACGGTCTGACCTCCTATGTGGAGATGACGGTCAACATGGACAACTCTCCCCCAATCGTGGTGATAACCAGTCCGTCAGAGAACTCCACCGTGTTCGGGAATGCGAGCGTGGCGGTGTCGGTCCTCGGGTCGACCCCGGTCACATCCGTCGCGTTCTCTCTGGACGGAGCCTCGTCCGGTAACATGACCGCGTCGCCGTATGTCTGGAGCTTCGACTCCAGAACGCTCTCCAACGGGGTCCATAATATGACCGCAAAGGCGACCGATGCCAACGGCAAGGTGAATGCCAGCACCGTTCTCTTTACGGTGAACAACAGTGGACCGGTCGTTACGATCGACTCACCTGCCGACGGGACCAACGTCAGCGGGCCGACGTCGGTCTCGGTCGGGGTCTCTTCGCTCCAGCCGGTCAGCAATGTCACGCTGAAGGTGGATGGACAGATGATCTCCAGCCTTAACGCCACACCCTACCTGTGGCTGTGGGACACCTCCAACTATACCGTCGGGACCCATGAGCTGCAGGCATCGGCCATTGACGCCAATGGCAACATGGGCTACCGGAACATGACCGTGAACGTTCAACCGGGCACCGTCAGCATCGACCTTACACTGCCGGAGATCGGAACGGGCATCATCGATCTGGCCCCGACGATAACGTCCGGGGAAGCGATCAGGAACGTGCTGTTCATCCTGGATGGCAACGTCACCGGGAACGTGACCGGGGTTCCATACGAATATTCGATGGACTCGACACTGGTCCCGGACGGTCCCCATAGGCTGAACGTGACCGCGGTCACCACCTCAGGCCTCCGATGGTTCAAGGTGTTCGACCTGAACATAGCCAACGGCATGAGCGGCTCCGGCGGGGAATCGAGCGGGCCTGACCTGCACCTAAGCGCCGTGGACCTGTTGATCATGCAGGCGTTGATAATAATCACCGTCCTGGCCCTGGTGCTGAAGCTGAGCCACAAGGACAAGGGCCTCAGAAAGGGGCTTTGGATCAGGAAGGGAAAGGAACCGGCGACACTGGAGAACGAAACCGAGGCCAGCGAGGAAGTGAAGTAGGGAGCCGCCTCGTCCCAGTGAAATGACCTGATTTGAACGCAATAGATTCGAAAATGATCTAGACCAGAGGATGTTGTCAATATGAAATTGAATAAAGGACTGAAGGTGCTGAAACGGCACAAGTGGAGGTACCTCTCCATCCTGGCCGGTTTCTTCCTCTTCGTAGCCCCGTTCGCGTTCGTAAGCCGCGCAGTATACTGGCTGATGGGAAGCGATCTGGTCGCCAGCGTGCACACCGTCTGCTTCCGCATGCCATTGATCTGGCTCAGCAAGAGCTGTCCCTTCCTGATCGATTACTGGACGGCCACGTTCTTCTTCATCATCGTCGTGGTGGTGGCGTTCTTCGCCAGCCCGATCTGGTGTGGATGGCTCTGCCCCATTGGAGGCATCTCCGAAGGGCTGAGCAGGCTGATCCCGATACCGGACCGATATAAGCTGTTCGTGAAGAACACCCGGGTGACGGTCGGTCTGCGGTATGGGTTCCTGGCCGGTTTCCTGCTGGTGGCGTTCTTCATCGGCCTACGCTCGGTGGAGTACCAGTTCGGCGGGGTCACCGCCCGGTATTGCCCCGAGTACATCACCCAGAGCGTCTCGTACCTGCTGTTCGGCGGAGGGCCGTTCATCGACCCATGGAACAGCGGGATAATATTGACCCTGATCGCATGGATCGTGATCGGAGGGCTGTTCTTCGTCGGCGGTAGGGGCTGGTGCCTCTTCTTCTGCCCGCTGGGCGCGGCCTCCGGCCTGGCCTGCAAGGTCGGCAACGCCGTCGGCACGCTAGGGATCGCGTTCGACCCGCACCAGTGCCGGGGCTGCAAGCGGTGCCAAACGAAATGCCCGATGTGGGCCATCCGGGAGGATGGCACGATCGAGAAATCGCTCTGCATAGGCTGCAAGGAATGCGTCAAGTCATGCACGTTCAAGGCCTACAAGTATACCCGGATGAGGAGGAAGCATGACCGGACTGAGTGAGCGGCTCAGCGGCTATTGGTCCTTCGCGCTGGCGGCGTCGGCGGCACCCCTGTCCTATCTGGCTGCGGCCCCGTGCGGCATCATCTGCGGCTCGTGCCCTCTGGGAGGGGCCTGCTTCGTCGCTTCGCCGCTGATGTTCGGGACAGTGATAGCCCTCAAGTTCGGGACGTCGGTGAGATGGAAGCTTCAATGCGCCATCGCGAAGCTTACCGGAAATGACCCGCCCCAACCCCCGGCCTTCATTCGATCCCAGATGATCGAGGTCGAGGATCCGGACGATGAAGGGGAACCTTCTCCGGAAAACCAGGATCCAGCATGAGGACCATCGGACGATATGAAGGATCAGCTCTTCGCTACAAGGTGATCAAATGGCAAATGAACAGCGTTCATCGACGAAAATGAAAACGTCTGAGGAAGCGATCGAGGAAGGCCCCGAACAATGCCCCCATTGCGGAAAGGAAGTGGCGGGCGAGTTCGACTTCTGCCCCTACTGCGGTCGGGGATTGAGGGTCATGAAGATCCCCCAGATCGAGTATCATCCCAACACTGAGAAGAGATGCGCAAGGTGTTCTGCCGATATCGATGCCTCCTTCGCCTATTGCCCATACTGCGGCCATCATCAAGGAGAAGGGCTGAAAAAGGAAGAGCCGTCCGGAAGCTGGAGGATGCTGGTCCTGTATGCGCTGACGTTCCTGGTCCCGCCCGCCGGCGTCCTCATCTGGCTGATGTGGAAGAAGGATCCAGAGGGTGAGACCAGGAATGAGGCCGAGTATTGTCTCGGGTCCGCTTTCCTCGGACTCGTGGTCTACGTCCTGATCGTCAGCATTTACTTCTAGGAGGTTTGATCTTCAGAACCTTTCATGCTCGGACCGGACTTGGATGGACGGCATACTCCTCCGAGCGCTCATAATCTACGTCCTCCGGAGAAAGGATTATGCATACCAGCATGTATTGTGCGTTCTGATGTTGTTTGAGAGAGTGTTCCTCCCCCTGGATTTCTCCGATCAGTCCGACCTGATGGTGGACTGCATCGCCCAATTGAAGAAGTATGGGGCCAAGGAGGTCATTCTGTTCTACGCCGTTCCCAAGGGAAGGGCGGCGGACGCCTACGATGAGCGCCGTATGAACGAGTTCGCGAGGACGATCACGGCGGACGGCATCCCGACGCGGACGATCAAGGAGAACGGCGATCCAGCCACCATGATAATCAAGGTCTCGAAAAGGGAGAAGGCCACCATGATCGCCATGGCCTCAACCGGAAAGGGAAGGGCCAAGGAACTGTTGATCGGCTCGGTGTCCATGGCGGTCATACGCAAATCGAAGATCCCCGTCCTATTGGGAAAGTTCCCCCTGCTGAAGAAGGAAGGCCTGAGGGAATGCGGGATGCTCGATTCCGCCCTGATCGCGTTCGAGCTAACCCACGGCACCAAAGAGATATCCGGTATTGCCCAGCAGATGGGCGAGGCCGGCATGAGAAAGGCAACTATCTTCCATGTGATACATTCATCGAAGCACGATGTCGGCGACGACCTGAAGTTCCGCGAGGTCAAGGAGGAGCTCGACCGTATCATGAACGGGCTGAAGACACCGAATTGCATACTGGACACCCATATCCATTTCGGTACGCCGTCATACAACATCATGGAGGCTGCCCGCGAGGTAAGCGCCGGGGTCATATTGATGGGGGTCAGGAACAAGTCGGTGTGGCGCAAGATCGCTTTGGGGACCACGACCGAGGACCTCATCCGGCAATCACCGACGAACCTATTGCTGGTCCCTTGCTGAGATCCCGCCCATTCGCTTTTGCAGGTGATTGCCTGCATCACGCAATGGGTCATTGCCAGACATCGCGATATCGCATGGATATTCTTCATGAGATCCCGCGATCCATTCAATGATCATCTGAGGATCATATCGATACCGCCTCATGTTGAAGCACGGGTCAAAAGTGGAGGCAGGACCAACTCTCCGGTGTCGGCTGGAGTTCATCGATCCTAGCCTCTAACGAAATCAAAGAAATCTTATCTATTAATATATTGCCATTATTGGATGATTCAAAATAATGCTAAGGGCCATCGTTTCGTTTTATTATCATCCGGCGAGAGAGATCGGTCGTTACCTGATCCGTCCCCGGCCGTTGCATCGAGTCCTAAGATATTTGGATCCGGCCTGGCGGAATTTCATCCTGTCTATCATTATTCCATCATTGAGGATCGTTGAAAGGGCAATATCATCCGTCAGCGAGAACCGAACATCCTGACGTCCATTGCTTTTTGCCCTGCTCTATCGCTGATGTTTACATCGAGGCGATGGTCTTCTCGACCCCTTGCTCGATGGTGAATTCAGGTTTGTATCTCAGCAGCGTCTTGGCCTTGGTGATCTCAGCGAGCGAGTGCTTGATGTCCCCGGCCCTTTCCGGCTGGTAGTCGATCTGGCATTTCTTGCCCAATTGACCGAATACCATCTTCGCCAGTTCGTTGAGCGAGATGCGCTCCTGCCTGGCAATGTTGAAGACCTCGCCGTTCGATTCCGTGTCCACGGCCGCCCTGAGGTTGGCCTGTACGACATCCAGGACATAGGTGAAATCCCTGGTCTGTTCTCCATCGCCATAGACGATGACCTTTTTCCCCGCCTTCGCCAGCTGGATGAACTTCGGGATGACTGCGGCATATTGCGAGTTGGGATCCTGCCGGGGTCCGAATACGTTGAAGTAACGGAGCGCCGCCGTGGGCATCCGGTAGTTCTTCCAGAAGACCCGGCAATACTGCTCCGCCGCCATCTTGGTCACGGCGTAAGGGGATTGGGGGGTCAGCATCATGGTCTCGACCTTCGGCAGCACGGGGGTGTCCCCGTATACCGAAGAGGACGATGCGGCCACCACCTTCTTCACGTTGCACTTGCGGGCCATCATGAGCACGTTCAAGGTGCCTTCGACGTTGTTCAGGTTGGACGGCATAGGGTCCTCGACGCTGCGCGGAACCGACGGAAGGGCGGCTTGATGGAGAACATAGTCGACCCCGGTGAAGGCCTCCCTGAGCTTGTCCAGGTCATTGATGCTTCCCTCTATGAACTTACACTCGATGTGGTCCAGGTTCGAGCGGTGGCCGGTCAGCAGATTGTCGATGACGGTCACATCGTTCTTCTTCGCCAGGACCTGGGCGATGTTCGAGCCTATGAAGCCCGCACCGCCGGTGACGCAGACCCGCTTGCCTTCGATTATGCTCTCCAGCTGCATCAGTTGTCCCTTCCTGCCCCTACGCCCTTATAGATGAACCCGAGGCTCTTCAGCTCTTCCGCGTCGAAGACCCTACGGCCATCGACGAACACCGGGTTCGGCTTCATGAGCTTCTTTACCTTCTTGAGGTCCAGTTCCTTGAAGCTCTGGTGCGGCACCATGAACACCACCGCCTGCGCTCCCTTGAGCGCCTTGTACGGATCATCCATATGGTTCTCCTCCGGTATCCCGAACTCGTGGTTGACCACCTTGGCGGTGACGAATGGATCGACGGTCACTATTTCCGCCTCCATCGACTTCAACTCTTCCACGAGCTTCAGCGAGGGGGTCTTCCTGGTGTCGCCCACGTTCTCCTTGTAACTGACGCCCAGGACCACGATCTTGGACCCCTTGATCGGCTTCTCGATGGAGTTCAGGCCCTTGTTCAGCAGCAGGAACACATGATGCGGCATCATGTCGTTGATCTTCCTCCCGGCAGTGATGATCTGGGCATGGTATCCCAGCTTCTCCGCGGTCTTGACCAGGTAGTACGGGTCCTTGGGCAGGCAATGGCCTCCGACACCTGCTCCCGGATAGTACCGGTTGAAGTTCCACTTGGTGGCCGCGGCATTGATGACCTCCATGACGTCCAGTCCCATCTTCTCCATGATCATCGCGACCTCGTTCATAAGAGCGATGTTCAGGTCACGCTGGGTGTTCTCGATGATCTTGGCCGCCTCCGCGGTCTTGATGTTGCGTACCGGGACCACTCCTTCGCCGGTGATGTGATTGTAAAGGAACAAGGCCGTCTCGGTGGAGCGGGGGTTGATGCCAGCCACGATCCTCCGGGTCTTGTCGATGGTATGCAATGGGTCACCGGGGTTGTACCTCTCCGGGCAATAGGCCAGATCGAAGTCCACACCGGCCTTCAGTCCAGACTCCTCCAGGATAGGCTTCAGCGTTCCTTCGGTGACGCCCGGGTACACGGTCGATTCGAGGATCACCAGTTTGCCTTTCTGCAATCCCTTGGCGATGTCCCTTCCGGCTCCCTCGATATAGCTGAGGTCCGGTTCCTCCCCTTCCTTGGTGGGGGTCGGGACGATGATGATCACGACATCGTTCTCCTTGGTCGCCTTCACCGTATCGCTGGTGGCGACTAATTTCTTTCTGGACACGACATCCTTCACTCGTTCATCCAGATTCAGATCGGTGAGGGGGGATATGCCGTCGTTGATGAGGCTTACGGATTCCTTCTTCATCTCGCATCCAGTGACATTGAATCCCGCCTCTGCGAACAGCACGGCCGTGGGTAGGCCCACATAGCCCAAACCGACTATTGCGATCTTCAGATCCTTGCCCTTGCGTGTTGAATCCTTTTTGCTGCTCGGCATCATTTAGTGAATAAAAGGAGACATGGATATACATTTGCCCGCTAACATGAAACAGCGTTATTGTCTGGCTATCATTTTAGCGCTCAGCGTATCGATGTCGTCGTCGATGTGGCTGGTAGAAAGCGAGTTGCCGAATCCTTCGAACAGATTACGGGCCTTTCGGAACTCGTCGACGGCCTGTTCCATCTTACCCTGTTCGGAGAGCGATTCCGCATACCAGGCATGGACGGTGGCCTCGTAAAGCGGCCCGAACCTCGTCCCCCGGAACTTCGGGATCGCACTCTGGAATAACTGATTGGCGTTGCCGTATTCCTTCTTGCGGCTCAGTACCGAAGCCTTCACCGCCACTGCCAACGTCCCGATAGCCGGCTGTCCGAAGGCTATCTCCTCAATGCCCTTGAGCGATGCATCGGCCAATACTTCCGCCTTGGCCAGATCTCCTTCGCGCTGCTCGATGTGGGCCATGACCACGTTCTGCCACGGCGTGCCCGCACCCCGCTTCAGGGATTCGTTGCTGGCCTCCGCCACGATCTCCCTGGCCTTGGCGATGTCACCGGCCAGGTCGAACGCGAAGGTCTTGTCGAACTGGATCATCTCGGTGCGCATGCGGTCCCCGGACCGCCTGGAGATGTCCATGCAATGGTCGAACACCGGGATGGCCTTCTCCACCTGGCCCTTGCACAGGTAGGCGATGCCCAGCGCCTCATTGGCGTCCACCTCGTTGGCGAAATTGGGATTCTCCTGGGCGATGCGGATAGCATGGGTGAGGGTCTTGATGGCCAGATCCGCCTTTCCCTGCCTCAGTTGCAGATCGCCGTACTGCATCATTTCCTTGGCCCACCGGTCCACCGCTCCGTGGTCCTTGAATGATTTCATCGCCGCCAGGCAAAGGTTCTCCGCGTCCTCCAGCTCACCCTTGGCCATGAGGGCCCCGGCAATGCTGCTCTTGCATTCGGCGGTCTCATAATCGTCACCGGACTCGATAAGCGCCTGGAGCACCAGGGAAAGAGAGATGTCGTTCCCCTTGTCAGATGTCCTGTTCTTGCTGCAGGTGGATTTCTTCCGCAGCAGACGTGCCCGGTCGGACGAGGCCGATCTCCTGATCGCCCTATCATAGCAGTCCAGGGCGCGGGCCTTTCGTCCCTGTCCGAAGTTGGCATCGCCTATCCCCTCATAGGCTTCGAGGAGAGCCTCTGCGCGGCCGGATTCGCCCACCAGGTCTAGGGCCCTTTGGAAATATATCTTGGATTCTGGATGGGCGCCCCAAACGGAACATATCCTGCCTGCAAGGAGGGAGAATCTGACACAGTGGTCCTTGTCTCCTGCCAACAGCAATTGCCTGGACATCTCACCCAAGCATTCCTCCCGGTAGCCTTCAGCCTCCATCGCCATGGCCACCGATCGGTGCACATCCTTCCTGTTAACTTCGGGGATCAGGTCTTGGACGGCTCTCCGGACACGTTCATGTGAGAATTTGAACTGGCTGCCGTGGCAGTCCATCAAGGAGCTCTTCTTGTTCACGTCCCTGATCATCCGGGTAACCTCGTCTGGCCTGATCCCCATGGATTTGGCCAAAGCGAAGACGTCCGTCCCCGGTTCGAACGACGAGGCTCGGTAGAGCATCTGCCTTTCCGGTTCCTTCAACATGTCCGTCCTTAGTCTGATCGCATCTCCCAAGGTCATCGGCACATTGGTGACCTCGCCGGAACGGAGCACGCCGTCTCGAAGTTCCATGACGGTGTTGACGGCCACCGTCTTCGTCGATTCGATGGCCACCAGAGGGTTTCCGCGAATTGACTTCGCCACCTTGTCGACCATGTTCTTGGGCAGATTGGGCTGGAATCTTCCGGAGATCGTCTGGGCTACCTCTTCCGAGGTGAGCTCGCCCAGCTCTATGGGGCGGCACAGTCCGTCCAGGGATGCGTTCGATAGGAAATCGCTGATGTGGGAGCGGCCTTCCTCGTCAACTTTCACCTCTTCCTGGCAGATCGTACAGATGAACCGCGGTCCATCCTTCTCCCCGGAGCGAAGAAGATAATCCAGAAGCCTCACCGAGGGGGAATCGGCTCTCTGCAGGTCGTCGAGCACCACGAGGACCGGTCTCTGATGGGAGATGCCGAGAAGAAATGATTCCCACGACAACAGGATCCCGTCCTTGGAGCTGATGGCCCTTTCATCCTGGAAGGGACTGGGCGGGGAGTCCGGTATCCTCTTCAACCTCTCTGCGAGTCCTCGGAAAGGAGCGTAAGGGAACGGAGAATCGCGACCGCAACTGATGGTGGCGACCGTGAAACCCTTGGACTCGGCGATCTTGGATGCCTCTCTTGCGAGGCGCGATTTGCCGATACCAGCCGGTCCTGATATGGCGATCATCTGGGGGCGGGCGGATACACGGTCAAATAGACCGCTGAGTATGCCGTCCAGCTCGCGTCGCCTTCCGACGAACGAGGTGTTCTCCCTCTCTTGAAGCGCCATAAAGATAGGGGTTATCTTATGAAGTATTTTATGGTTTCCCGAGCCCCCCGATTTTGATAAGGTGCGAAAAAATGACGAGATATTCTTCACATTCTTAATTTCGGTTTTGCCGTTGCGGTCGCCCTGACATCGACCCAATTGACGAACTTGCTTTCCTGTCCATATCCGTCGGAGAACCGTTTCTCGAAGGTCTCCACCCTTACCCTGACGTCCTCGACCGACGGGGTGCTGATCTTCTCCTTCACATAGTGCTCTGCGGACGCCCGTGCGGAATTCAGCGCTTCCCCCAGGTGGGAATACTGCATGGGGGAGGATAGCGGTGCGAACACCAGGTACTTGTCGTCCCGGAGGAACACCTGGACCGTCACCGATTCCGTCACCAGGCTGCACACCGCTCCGACCGCGTTGCCCACCTCATGACCCTCCGGGATGATCACCGTGCAGTCCATCCGTTCTTCTAAAGGCTTGATGAACTGTGAAGCGGGCGCCCCTATCCCGACGATGGTTCGGTCCGGTCTTGCCCTGAACGCGATCCCTCCCAGGTTCCCATGACCGGCCGAGGACCGGAGCAACATGCCGAAGCCCTTGCCTTTCGGGATCTCTCCGCCCTCGTCGATCAGGCCCTTCTTGATGATCTCCTCGCCAACACGGGTCACCACGAGGTCCAGCAGGAGCGGTGCCAGCTCCTCCGGCGTCATGAACATCCGTCCGGCCATCTGGACGACGCCGGCCCGGGAGGCTTGCGCATCTCCCACCTGATACCTGCCGGCGAAGTGCAGCAGGTCGGTCGGCGTCAGACCCGTCCTGATCACCAGCCCCCGCGCCCGAAGGGCATCCAGTACATACTCGACCACCGGGATGTCCGGACAGCCCTTCATTGCCTCGTATAGCGTGCAAGGCGCGTTACCCATTACAAACTCCAGCGTTTGTCTTTCCTTCGGGGAGAGGGCCTCCGGCAACGTCGAGGTGTTCGGGAGGTACAGGTTCAGCTCGTTTTCCTGGACGACCTTCACCGACAGCAAGGGGTACATGACCGATGCCAGGGCCAGCGGAACGACCCGCTCCGGTCCGATGGTGACATCGCCGCGGTTATCCGCGAGTATCACCGAATCCCCACCCAGGCCGCAGGTCCATATGTCTATGCCTTTGACCCTGGTGCGGTAGTTCCCTACGACGGCACCCTCGTTATTGAGACGGGGAAAGCCCTCATCCAACACCGCGATGTCGGTGGAGGTCCCGCCCATGTCCACCACCATGCAATTGGACACGTTGGCCAGGGCCTTTCCGCCCATGAGGCTGGCTGCGGGACCGGACAGCACCATCTCGACCGGCCTCTCCCTGGCATTCTCCATGCCCATGAGCCCGCCGTCCCCTTTGAAAACAAAGATCCGGGCATCGATCCTGCGGGATCTGATGGACATTTCCATGGAATCAAGGAATCCGTTTATGACCGGTAGCAGTTTCGCGTTCAAGATGGCCGTGACCGACCTTTCATGAATGCCCAGGTCCATAGTCAGGGACTGGCCCATTATGACCGGCAGCCCGGTCTTACGCAGGACCTCATCCCGGGCGGCCATCTCCTGCATTCCATTGCAGACGCTAAAGAGTCCGGAGACGACGATGGCATCCACTCCCTCGCTGACCTCATCTATGGCAAGGCCCAGCTCTCCCATGTCCATGGCCTCGGCGATCCTGCCGATGGAGTCCGCGCCCCCTTTAATGAAACGCGAATGTTTGCAGCCGAGATTCCATTCCGGCTCTGGCTTCCAACCGATCCCGATCAGACCGACCTCGCCTCCCTTCCCCTGAAGCAAAGAGTTCGTGGCCAGGGTGGTGGAGAGGCCGATCATCTTGATGTCGTCGATGGCTATACCGGGTGATGCAATGACCCGGTCCATGGCTGCCAAGATGCCGATCGACAGGTTCTCATAGCTTGTCGGGGCCTTCGCCTGGGCAACTATCTTCATGGTGTCCAGGTCGACGGCCGCCGCATCGGTGAACGTACCGCCAGTATCGATGCCAAGTCCCAGGTTCATTTCACCACCTCGGTGGAATCGGCATCGAGCTATATAGTGTTTAGAAAGGGGTCAGGAAGGCGAGGAGATATGATCGCCTTCCTATCGGATCCCAAGAAAAGGGTTTCGGATCAAAGCTTGGTCCCGCAGTTAGAGCAGAACGCCAGCCCGGCGGTGGGATTTCCGCAGGAGTGGCAAAAGCTGAAGCCGTTCGCTGCCTGGTCGGGTCCTTTATCGGCTATGGCATTAGGCGGTATGGGATAGGCTGGCGGTGATGATGAGGCGTTCTCCTCCAGGCCGGCTGGCACATGGACTTTGATGGGATGGGTCGGTACGGTTCCGTTTATCGAGACCAACGCACCTCCTAACTTAGGGACCAGGGCGATCTCTGCGGTCGATCCTTCCAGTAACCCGTAGTCCGTTCCCTTTCCGACGCTTATGGTGAGCGGCCCCACCATAACGGCCGCGGCATTCGCCCTCACTGTGCTCATATAAGCCCTCCCCTGGACGACCGTGACCTCTCCCGATCTTTTGACCTCGGAGATCTTTCGGCGAAGACGGAACATGTATCCAGAGTATCCGAAGGCTCCCAGCCCGATCAGGAAGATCATTATCGTTATCATTCCCTCTGAGGTTGAGATGTCCAACGACCCGTAACCGTTGACGATCCCGATGGCCGCGAAGATCAGTGCCATGAACCCGAATGGCCGCGCCTGCTTCTGGGCGTTCCTGTAGATCTTTTCAACGCTTTCGTATTCAAGGCTGGTCATGCCTCTCCGGAACGCCCGATAATCGGTGGGTTGGCCGTCCATCACTTACGCCCCCATGGGAAACCCGATCCCCTTCCCTGTTCGGCGCATCTCGGACAGAACCAAGCTCCGGGATCCTCCGAATTCAGGTAATTGGCGTTGCACATCGTGCCATGGAACGGGCAGACTGGTCCATGCTGTTGGGACTGCCAGTATCTTGGTCTCACCGGAACGCCGTTGACATAGTCCTGCGGGTATTGAAGGCCCGCTCCGCCCTGATATGTAGGGTCGTTAGGCGCGCCAGAATCCCCGCCGGTGATGCCCACTTCACTCGGCTGATAGCTGTAAGCGATGCCGTTGTAGGAAGACCCTCCGGGCACCTTGCCCTTGGGAAGGGGCACGAACGAAGCCGCCAGGCACATTCCGCCCCCTACGATGGCTATCATCGACGGAACGGCCACCGAACCGTTTCCCAGGTTCAATCCCATAGCGCCGTCTCCAGAGACCAGATCGAAAGTGTAGTGGTAGGTTATTCCGGCGACGACATATGTTCCGCTGCCGGTCAACGTATTCCCGCTCTGATAGAGGGTCCATGTGATCGTGAAGGCCGGGGAGGTCCAGGGCACCCCGCCACTCGTACCCGACGATGCAGGTGTGTAACGTATTAGAGTCAGAGTAGAACCGGACAACGTTCCGGTCACAGTGTTGGTTTCCTTCGAACCGATTGCTGGCTTTTGCGTGCCCAAGGAAGTCGAATGAGCATATGAATAGGAACAGGTGGTCGTGATGGTCCCGCTCACCGTGTTCCCGCTTTGGGACAGGACCAACTTGACATCGGAGTTCGTGTCAATGGCGTTGCTGGTCTGGACGTATCCTTTCCCGGCAACATTGGAGGTCCAGGTCCCGGAAAGGCTGGCAGCCTCGACGTTTGCCGTGGTAAGGCTCATCAAGACGATCAAGGCAGGGATCATAAATAGGTTGGCGATAAGTATCCTGGTGCCGATGCGTTTGATGCTGGGTCGCATGTTATCGTTTTGGATTGTTCTTCTTCCGTCTTATACCTGATTGGCTGAGTCTCATCTTTCGTTCCAATGTCCGATTGGACGATGTTTCGTTCTTCGGGACATTGGTAGCCTCTACACCCGGCCGATGGCAAAGGGGATGAACTCCGACATGCCTAAAGGTCGATGGGTGCGATGATGAGGTCCGAGCTGAACGAAAGAGCACGCCTGTTGCGGGCCCTCGATATGGATCCCATGGACCGGATCCCCTGCGTCAGCCCGCTCCAGACCGGTACCGTTGAGCTGATGGAGCAGAGCGGATGCTTTTGGCCGGAGGCCTTTCGGGACCCCCGGAAGATGTATTGCCTGAGCCGGGCGGCCCACGACATCGCCGGATTGGAGGGGGTGCGGGTACCATTCGATGTGACCGTAGAGGCCAGCGTACTCGGTGCCGAGACCGGTCGGGAGGCGGTCGACCGTCAACCCTCCATCCGCACCGTGGCTTTGAACGATCTTGAAGACCTGGAATTATTGGAGATCGTGGAGCCCGCCTCCGGTAAGGCCACGAAGGCGGTCCTGTCGGCGGTGGACCAGCTCTCCTCTAGGATGGAGGGTGTCCCGGTGATCTGCGGCATCGTGGCACCGTTCATGCTGGCCTGCCAACTGCTAAGCGTCGAGCAGACCTTGATGAACCTAGTTAGGGACCCCGCCTTCGTCCGCATGCTGGTGAGGAAAGCGGAACGGTTCGACCAGATGTACGTAGTATCGGCCATAGAAGCCGGCGCGGATGTCATAACCATGAACGATGCTGCCGCCAGCGGCGACATCCTGAGCGCTCAGCAATATGAGGAGCACGCCCTTCCTTCGGAGACTGGCATGGCCCTAAGGGCCCGATTCGGAGGTGCCCGTTCCGTGTTGCACATCTGCGGCCATACGGACCACCTGCTCCCGTCGATAAAAGGGTCGGGGGCCACGGCCTTGAGCGTGGACCAGTGCATGGACCTGGTGAAGGTAAAGGAGGCATTGGAGGGGAGGATGGCGCTGATCGGTAACGTGAGTCCTACCGAAGCTCTGCTTTTTGGGACCCCGGAAACCGTAGAGAACGAATCGATAGTGTGTTGTCGGGCCGGGGTGGACGTGCTGTCGCCCGGATGTGGTCTAGCTCCGAGGACGCCGACCCGAAATATCAGGGCAATGGTGGGAACGGCAAAACAGAGCCCCTGTGAACGGGGATAGGTCAGAGTAGAATTACAGGCACCCACAAGGCTTACAGTCAAACCTTCCCCAGAAAATTCATCGATCTTCGATATCTCCATCTGCTCCAACAGAGCTGGGCAGATCACACCTACCGAAAAAATGGTCCCACCGGACAAAGAACGATCGATATTTAATTATCAAGGGGATTAACAATGGCTAAGCGGTGCAACCCTTATTACTTTAGTCGCTTTACCGTTACAGATAGAGGGGAAGATGACCAAGATCCTGTATATGATCGCCTGCCTCAGGACCGGGGGGTCGGAGGCATACCTGCTCAATCTTGTCAAGAGCATAAACAAGGAGCACTACCAAGTCACCGTTTGGTGCGAAGGGGAATGGGGTCCAGCAGGGGACGAGCTGAGGAAGGCCGGAGCCACCGTGATCCAGCGCCGGCTACGTCCGCGGCCGGGCGAAGTCCTGGGGGCGATACGTTTCCTCCGCAGAGAACGGTTCGACCTGGTCCATTCGTTGAAGTACGGACCCACCTACATTGACCCGCTGGTCGTCAAGCTTTGCCGGATCAAGGTTTTCATCGGGTCACGCAGGAACCTTCCCCATTGGGTGAATTCGACGCAGTACCTGACCGCAGACAAGATCCGGAACAGGCTGACGGACTATATCATAGCCAACTCCGAGGCGGTCAAGGACCTCACCGTAAGTGTGGAAAGATTCCCGGCGAACAAGATAACGGTCATCTACAACGGCGTCGATCTGAAGCAAATCGATTCGGTGACGATCGAATCGGGTCAAGACTACCGGAAGCTCATCGGCATTCCAACAGAGGCCGTCGTGATCGGCAACGTGGCCGATTTCCGCGATACCAAAGGGCAATCCTATCTTATTCAGGCCTTCGCAGACCTCGTTCGAAGGACGGACAAGAACGTCTACCTGGTCATCCAGGGTGAGGGGCCGGAAGAACCCAACCTCCGCGCATTGGTGAAGGAATTGGGCCTAGAGGAACATGTGAGGATAAACACGACAAAGCAGAAGCGGCTAGAGGTCATCCGGTCATTCCAGGTCTTTGTCATGCCCTCGCTCTCAGAGAGGTTCCCCAACGCTCTCGTCGAGACGATGGCTTTATCCCTGCCCTGCGTCGGCACCGATGTCGGCGGCATCCCGGAAGTGATCGTCAATAACGTCACCGGCATCATTGTCCCGGCGAAATCCGTCGAGCCGCTTGCGGATGCTATCCTGCGGATAATCGAAGATCCGGCCCTGGCCAAGGATTTCGGGGTCAAAGGGAGGGAGCAGGTCGAGAAGAAGTTCACCGCCGAGCAGATGGGGCCGGCTCACGAATCGGTCTATGAGGAACTCTTGAAGAAGTGATCGCTCACCGTGTCGGGACTGTCCCGGGTCCTTCCGTTCAAAAAGGATAGCTGGTCGAGGGGTATGCATGCTGCCTGCCATTCTGGATCAAGGATCCGGTCCTGAGGAAAACAAAAATGGATTTTTTCATAGTTAATGTTTTAATGCCATAGCTGATTCAGATATATCGGTCGCGGTTATAAAACGGTGCCAACCCATGATCAGGACGATCTACATCGACGACGAGCCTTTGCTGCTTGAGCTCGCCAAGGACTTTATCGAGGACGGCGTCGAATTCACCATGGACACGACCACGTCCGTGGACGAGGCGATCCGAAAGGTCATGGAAGGGGACTATGATGCCGTTATATGTGATTACCAGATGCCGGCGATGAACGGTGTCGAGTTCCTCAAGGCGCTCCGCTCGAAAGGGGACGTGACCCCGTTCGTGCTCTTCACCGGCCGCGGCCGTGAGGAGGTCGTCATCGATGCGCTCAACAACGGCGTGGATTTCTACCTGAAGAAGGGAGGGGAGCCCTCATCCCAGTTCGCGGAACTGAAGAACCTTTTGATCCAAATGTCCAGGCGCCGGCAGGCCGAGGACGCCATGACCCACAATGCAAGGCGTTTCCGGGCGATGATCGAGAACTCCATGGATATCATCGGGGTCATGGACCGGAACAGCACGCTTAGGTACGTTTCGCCATCCATCTCCAAGATATTGGGCTACTCGGTGGACGAGGTCATCGGGACCAACCTCCAGACCTATTCGCATCCGGACCTGGTGGAGAACCTGGCCAAGATCATCCAGACCATAAAGATGGGACGGACAGAGCGTTACGAGATATCGCTCCGCCATAAGAATGGGACCTATCGGCTGATCGAGGCTTCCATCGCCGTCATGCCCACCGAACTGGGTCCGAACCAGATAGTGGTGAACGGCCGTGACATCACCGAACGCCGGAAGAAGGAGGACGAGCTCCGGCATTCGGAGGAGATGGTGCGCTACATCGTCGGCCATGCCCCCAATTCCATGGCCATCCAGGATATGGATCTGCGCTATCTGATGGTCTCCGACCAGTATCTGTCCGACTTCGATCTGTACAACCGGGAGGTCATCGGGAGAAGGCCGGTGGAGGTCTTCAGCCGCCTCCCCGACGAATGGAAGGAGATATGCGACAAGTCACTATCCGGCAAGATCATGAAGGGTGAGCTGGATTTCCCCCTGGAGAACCGGATGGAGCACATCTTCTATGATGTGCGTCCCTGGCACGACGTGACCGGTGAAGTGGGCGGCCTGGTCACCTACATAGGACCGAAAATGGGCAGCCAGGCCATCAAGGAAGAGTTCGCCCGCTCCGAACAGAGATACCGATTGCTGGCCGACAACGCGAAGGACGTCCTATGGACCATGGACGCTGAAGGCCGGTTCACCTACGTCTCGCCGTCGGTGCAGCAGCTCCGCGGATACACCGCGGAAGAGGTCATGGCCCAAGGTCTTGACCAAGCGCTCACCCCCGAATCATCGAGACTCGTGAAGCAGTTCCTCAATGAGGGACTGGAAGCGCTCAAGCGCACCGGTCGTTTCCCTGAGGGCACCAGGGAGGTGGAGCAGCCGAGGAAGGACGGCACCACGGTGTGGACGGAAGTGAGGGTGGGAGGGCTGTATGATCCGGAGGGAAGGTTCGTTTCCATACTCGGCGTCAGCCGCGATATCACCGACCGCCGCAATGCCGAGCTGGGTTGGCGTGAATCCGAGGAACGTTTCCGGGCGATGTTCGACAACTCACAGCTAGGGACCTTCATCATCGATCTGGACGGCAGGTTCCAGGAATCCAACCAGCTCTTCAGCGACATGCTGAGCCATGAGATGGCAGAATTGATGAAATTGAGCATGGCCGATGTGACCCAGCCGCCCATGGAAGTCAAACGCACGGCATCGGTGCGACGATTGCTGGAACAGAACTTGGACAGCACGGACATCGAGACGGATTTCAGGCGCAGGGACGGAAGGGTGTGGAGCGCCACGATATCCCTTTCAGTGTTGAAGGACCGGAACGGGGTCAAGAGCCACCTCATAGGGATGGTGCACAATGTCATCCCCCAGAAGGAGTCCGAGGAGGGTCTGGCGGAGTCGGAGCGGCGTTTCCGCACGCTGTTCCAGAACACCCAGCTGGCGATCACCATCGCCGACCTGAACGGTTCGATCATCGAGACCAACGATCAGTTCGCTAAGATGATGGGTTACTTCCCGGAGGAGCTCAAGGGTCTTAACGTCTACGACCTGCAAACGCCCCGCATCCGGGCCGAGGAGTCGGAGCTGGTCAGCTCGCTCCTCAACCATCAGGTGGACAAGGCCAACGTGGACCGGCACTGGGTCCGCAAGGACGGAAGCATGTGGTGGGGGCACGTGGTGGGATCGCTCCTCTATGATGACCAGGGTATCCCGAAGCACATATTGGCGGTCATCGTGGACATCACCGAACGCAAGAACTCGGAGATGAAGATGGCCATCGCCAACCGCAAGCTTACCCTGCTGGGGGACCTGACCCGTCACGATGTCAAGAACAGGATATCGGCGATGGCCGGGTTCATGCAGCTGGCGAACCTCAAGGAGACCGACCCACAGATCAAGACCTATCTATCCAAGGCATCCCAGCTGGCGATAGACATCTCCGCCCAGATGGACTTCAGCAAGGAATACCAGGGGTTGGGCGCTCAGGAGGCGACCTGGATATCGCTGACGAAGGAATGCTTCTCGGCCCGTTCCGACATGGACCTGGGCAACATCACGCTGGAGTGCGGGCTGCACGGAGTGGAGATATTCGCGGACCCGATGGTCCCCAAGGGTTTCCGCAACATCATAGAGAACTCGTGCGAGCACGGTCAGCATGTCACCAAGATCACCGTCGGCTACCGGGAGGTCGAGTGGGGACTGGAGATCATCTTCGAGGATAACGGGGTAGGGATAGCCGATTCCGACAAACAGATGATCTTCGAATGGGGGTACAAGAACCGGATGGGCCATGGCCTGCATTTCGTGGCAGAGCTGCTGGCAATAACCGGCATGTCCATCAAGGAGACGGGGGAGTTCGGGAAAGGGGCCCGGTTCGAGGTCTTCGTGCCATGCGGTGCCTATCGTATCACTGGGGACCGCTAACTGTAATAGGCCGTCCTTCGCTCGACAAACGTGATGGATTTCGCTATCCCAGCGGAGAAGCGGCACAAGGTTGTTGCCGTGGGTCGTGAGCATTAATATCCCGATTACCTATTGCCTTTCGTATGGCATGGTCATATTGAACGACGAACCGTTTTGGCGCAATGATCCGCTGATATTCCTCTACCTTTCATTGGTGGTTTTCGTTGCTCTCATCGTCATCGACCTGGAAAGGGCACCGGAGATGATGATAGGATATTTCTACATCATCCCGGTGGTGATCAGTTATTTCACCGGTAAGGCCAGGCTGGTCTATCTGGTGGCTGCCCTATCAACCATCGCCAGCGTGTTCGGTCTATTCTTCGCCGCGGCCGGGTTCGCCTCCAACATAGCGATCAACCGACCGTTCTCCATCGTGGTGGTCTGGATAGTGGCGATGCTGGGGAACTATCAGATAAGGTCCAATGCCCATCTGGCCGAAGAGAGGAACCGTCTCCGGGCCATATTGGACACGCTTCCGGTAGGTGTGGCGATCACCGACAAGAAGACCCAGTCGGACGAGGCGAACGGCCAAATGGACCGGATATGGGGGGGGCAGTTCACCATGGACCGTGATACCAAGGAGCCCACCTCATACAAGGGATATCACATTGATAGCGGTCTTCAGCTCCGCCCGGACGAATGGCCAATGGCCCGCTCGGTGGAAAGAGGGGAAACGGTGGCGGGAGAGGTGATAGACATTGAACGTCCTGATGCGAGGAGAAGCACGCTGCTGATATCCTCTGCCCCGATCAAGGATGACGACGGGGTCATCACCGGCGCGGTATCGGTGGCCATGGACCTTACCGAGCACAGGGCCATAGAGATGGAACTGGCGAAGAAGAACGAGGACCTGTTCCGTTCGAACCGGGAACTGCAGCAGTTTGCCTATGTGGCATCGCACGATCTGAAAGAGCCATTGCGGATGGTAACCACCTATGTGCAGTTGCTTGACCGCCGGTACGGCGACAAGCTCGATGACCAGGCAAGGGAATACATCGGCTTCGCGGTGGAGGGGTCCAAAAGGATGTACTCCCTCGTGGACGACCTCCTGACCTACTCGAGGGTGGAGACATCGGTGGTGCCGTTCGGCCCGGTCCCCATGGACCAGGTGTTGATCACCACGCTCAAGGACCTCAAGGATACCATCGAGGCCACTGGCGCTGAGATCTCCGTGGATGACCTGCCGGAGGTGCATGCCGATTTCCAGCAAATGGTCCAGCTGATGGAGAATCTGATCGGCAACGCGCTCAAGTTCCGCCGTGGCATCACTCCGGAGGTGAAGGTGTCGGCCTCGATGAATGGCAGGGAATGGGTCTTCTCGGTCAAGGACAACGGCATCGGCATGGACATGGGGTATTCGGACAAGGTCTTCCAGATGTTCCAGAGGCTGCATCCCAGGGAAACGTTCCCTGGAACCGGCATCGGTCTGGCCATCTGCAAGAAGGTGGTCGAGCGTCATGGTGGCAAGATCTGGTTCGAGTCGGAGCAGGGCGTCGGCACGACGTTCTACTTCTCCCTGCCAGCAAATGCGAACTGAGGAGCTTTGAATAGTTCCTCGTTTTCCGTGCTTGTGATGAGTTTTATCTGAGAACTTGACATTATGCCTGAAGATCGTATGATTATCGCTTCAGCCGATGATCCTCTCGGAAATGGACGGACGGCGGGCGCGATCCAAGAAGCGTGGCGAGGTCTCAACCATCCCGTATTTGCCGTAAAATGGGTCATATTCCATTCAGATTGGCTTCGGGGGCCAAATGCATAAAACAATGTTGCGATTGTTAACTGCATCCGGACGTTCATTAAGCATTGCAGAAAGTATCTGGAGCATGAGGTGACGTTCTTACCAATATTCCTGACCGTAGATGATAGCCAGGTGGTGTTTTGTCACCAATAGCATGGTCGTTGCGCCAATATTTGGAGCAAAAACACTTTTAACCTTCCTCTGCCATAAGGAGAATGCGCGTCCGACCGGGACCTTCTCCAACTTCCCCACGTTTCTGATAGAATCCGGTCGGGCGCGTCATCTCTTTACAGTAATTCTCCTGAAAGAATTGGCATAGTGCCGCCGACACGCTCATCTCGCCGCGCGACCTTCGTTATAATTAAATATTGAACACAGAGCTGTTTTCCTCGGGGAAGTAATTGTCGGATGACCTTCGGACCGATGCTCCCGATCACGTGACCGATGAGCAGAAGGCGCGATCAGCCCGCCTTGAGATGATGCGTAAGATAGTCCGCTCGATCATCGATTCGGAGGAAAGGGATAAGCGGGGAATGAGATGGGACGAGATCGTTAATCTGCCCGGTCTTAAAGGATCAAACCCGAAGAAGGCGGTCGAGGACCTCCTCGCCCTGAAATACCTCGTATGCACCACCGTCAGGGGTCTGGAGGAGACCAGCGGAGATGTCCGGATCAACAGGCTGTGCGAACTGTATGGCACGACGTTCTTCGGCAGGAAATGGTTGATGGAACTGGAGAAGGACGAGCAAACTTGAGATGACCCTAATCATCGAAACCGACCAGATTCTCCGGCACGACCTTCCAGCCGCATTTGAAGCATTCGGGACTTCCGATCACGACCACCTTGCCGCACATGGGGCAGCGGCCGATCGCCTCCACCTTTAGCGGAACATATCTCTCCGATTTTACCGGTTCCGCTGCCGGAGCAACGGCCGATTCAGCATCCGATACCTCTGCCGGGCCCGCTATCGCCTGGGCCGGACCTACTTCAGCCTCGATGACCGGTTCCGGCTCAGTTTTCGTCATCAGCATTATTTCTTTGTTATCGACCGGTTCAGCAGGTTTGGCCGAAGGGATCTCCAGCTCGTTGTCCTGGGCGATCGCTGATCCAGTGTCCTTGACCGTTTCGGACTTACGGCTCTTACTTTGTTGAGGTGCCGTTTCCTCTGCCGGTCTTCCGTTCTTCCTCTTGCTTCGGTGTTTCTCGGGATCAGATACTCCTTCCCTCCTCATTTTGGCCTTCTGGGCGGGTGTCATCCGTTTCTCATGTCTCAGGTCCGCAACGCCCGCTTCTTTTTCATTGTTTCGCGATGGCCAGCGACCTTCTGTGACTGTCAGAACGACTATCATTGCTCCTATCAGGGCTATCCCGGACATGATCACATAGACCAGCGGGTCTACGCTGTATGCCGATTCCTGCCCGTCCTTGATGACAATGCTGCCTTCCATAGTCTTGAGGACCACGGAAACAACGATACCGACCGCAAGGAGAGCTATGCCAAGCACCAGGTTCATGTTCTGGCGCTTGGTCATACGGATTGCCATGGCCCCGACAACAACCTGTGCCTGCTTATTGGTTTTGTCTGTCGGTCGCTTAAGACCGTCTGCGCCAAGGCGCCTTGAAAAGAAGGTAGCCTTCCGGATCCATCGTCACGGTCACGTCCACCGGGCCATCAAGACGGGAAGTGGCTGCGTTCGGGCGGCGGAGCGGGTGGCGCCCCCATATGCGCAGGCGGACGCCGTTGTTCTTTTCCACGGAACGCTGAAGCTGTTCGAGGCTATGGTCATCGGTCTCCTTGGCGGCGCAATTGATGGCCTTGCCCACCTCGATCAGGATGGTCTCGGCCAGTTCCACGTCGCGCAGTTCCTTCGCTTCATCCTCACCCGGGTTCATCATTCCAATCATGACATCGGTGCCCCGGTCGAGCTGATTGCTGTGCGCTGCCAGATGGCGCAAGATGTATCCCCGTTCGATGCAGGTGGGGTTTGCCTTGGATGCCGGCGACCAGAAGACCATCACTCCCTGGATGGTCATAATGGTCGACAGCGGCGTGTCCGAAGCAGAGCGGAAGGTGATGTCGATGATGTGCATCCGATGACTGGAAGAACATGCTGGAATATGAGTGCTGTGGTAGATCGGATTGGGGAGAACGACCGGCTCATGATCAAGGGTTCCTTCCTGACCTCTTCACTCAACAAGGGATATGTTCGGATAGTTGAAAGCTAGCTCCGCATAATGTAAAAAGACCGGTCCGTTCAACGCTAACGAGTTCGGATATTATCGTTTTCTTGTGATTATAATTAGTTTATAAAAATTTATATTTTCATAATAATAATCTAGGGACAGGTCAGTGTCATTATCAAAAATGCAACTATGTTCACATCCTAATGCCATATATTTCCAAAATATGACGGAATTTTACAGAAATCTCGACCCTATAGCGTAATTTATACCGAAGTATCGTATCGAAAAACACTCAGCCGAATATCGAAAAACGAGCGATTTCGAAATCAATTATGATACCTAGATGTTCGGGTTTAATAACACTACATCGGGTTGCTTTTTCTTAATCGACGGACTAAAGAGGAAAACCGAAGTCGACTATCAAAGCCGCGTTGTACCCTCTTAACCCAGTCCGAGCAGATCTCAAACAATCAGGGTGACACAGATGAAGCTGATGAAGATGGGTTTGTCATGGAAGGACAGGGATATGAGAGCAGGTAATGGAACGAAGGCAATTGGAGACAAATCAACGAAGAAAGGCGGTTGTTACACATGATCGAGACCAAGCTCAATCTAAAGGGCCGGTCCTTAATGGTGCTCTCTATCCTTCTGGTCGGAGCACTCATCGGCACAGCCGTTGGCGCGGCAATGTTCGTCCAGGGTGAGGGTGCGCCCTCAACGGCCAGCGGCCCAGGATCCATTGTCGTGGAATCGAACTACGTCATTTTCAAGGACGCCTCGGGTTACACCTGTGCCAGGAACACGACCACCCAGGCGATCGAGATCAGGGAAACCAATGCGGGTCTGGCGATGCAGAAGGCGGTTGACAGGTCGGCACGCGGGAACATCTACATCAAATCCGGAACCTATGACATGTCCAGACCGGTCTATACCTGGTCGACCTCGATCACCGGCGACGGCAACGGGACCATTCTTAAGGTCACATCCTCCCTGTATGACTCCGTCCTCAAAGTGACCAACGACTATTACAAGGCCGATGGCACATTGGCCATACCAAAGGCTCAGCAAAGCGCTAACCACCCTACCGGGGTGACCATCAGCAACCTGCAGGTGGACGGTAACAAGGCGGTCAGGTCCAGCGGGCAGGTCATGAGGTGCGTCAACTTCCAGGACGCCATCAACTGTCAGGTCCGCAACATCTATGCCCACGACGTCAGTGCTGGACAGGGGGTCTATATGACCAATTCCCACTATTGCACGGTCAGGGACAGCGTGTTCTACAACATCGGGGGCACGGCATTCGCAGATTATGGAACAGGCATCGCCTTCGGTGAGGCCAGTCCAACGAAGGTCGCGTCCTCGCATATCCTGATAGATAACTGCAAGATCACCAAGGCCTCCATGTCCTCGATCGACATGGAACCGGCGAACAACGTGACCATCACCAACAGCCTGTTCCTCGGTGCCACGACCTGGAACGGCTACGCAACTCCGGTCATCACGTCATATGCGATAAAGGGGTATGACCGGCCGAACGACCACATCATGGTGAGCGGTAACAGCGTCTATGGGGCGTTCGGTGAGTTCATCATACTGACGCCATGCAACTACTCCATCGTATCGAACAATATCGTTACCTACACGGCAGGCAACACCGCGGCGATATACTCGACCGGCGCCCACGACAACAAGATAACCGGCAACATCATCAAGACCTGGGGAAAGGACGCCATCGTTGGAGTGAACTGCAACTCGTACCTGATCAGCGACAACACGATCATTGACGGCAAGAACTCCAAGAGCAACTACGGCATACGGTTATACGCCACCTCCGGTACCTCATATTACAACATCGTCAAGGGCAACCAGATCAGCGGTTTCAACTACGCCATATGTGAGATAACCGGAACCAACCACCTGATCGTGACCGCGAACATAATCAAGTCCTGCAACGTCGGAATATACCTGAAGGGAACCGACATCATGAGGACTGGGAACGTGCTGAACGGTGCGAGCGACCTGTGACCCATCAGGTCACTGCCCTATCGTAGGCGACAAACCTTACCAAGATGACCGGCCCTGCGCCGAGCGGGGCGGTCAATTCCGTTTTTTTCAAATTATTGATCGGATGTATTCATGTCAATGTTTTCAGTTCCGATCGATGGTTCCCATGGAATGCCGAAAACTATCAATGGCTCACTGCATAAACTGTTTGATATCCAGAAGACTGTGTTTTTCTAGGATAATATTCCAGATAACAAGAACCTGAGAGAATAGTCGCCGACTCGTGGCAGAGTCTTCGGCGGATCAGGCGCCCTTTGATATGGATCGCGGGGCTCATGACCGAAACGGGTTCAGTCTATGATCCTCATCTCATCGATGCACAGGCAGGGCACTCTCGTGGCGCCCCATATGAGCTCAGCCTGTTTTATACTGCTCTCCATATAATAGAATATCTGTGATTCTGTGATCATCTTGCTCTTGAAGGATGCTGCAGATTCCACATCGCTCGGTTCCTTCTGAACATTCCACATGATCAGATTCTTGAACTTCACACGATTTTCCTTCAGCCAATTCTCCGTCTGCGGCCGATACTTTTCGGGTCTTGAGGTGATGATGTAATCGATCTCGAACTCGGGAATGAGATAAGGGCGTGCCTTGGTCAGGAACTCTAGGTATCTGTCTTCACTGCTGACCTTCGGGGTGCTCTCGCATATCACACCATCTAGATCGAACCCTACCGGACCCAGCTTGTAATGCATCATGTTCCATTGGAACAGCTGATATCCGTTGATTATCGTGTAATAGCTGTCGACCATCTCCTTGTTCTTGTCATTGGCGAACAGCGCGCCGGTTCGTACTTCCGCCCCGGGGTATTTTGCCCTGATTCTTTCGGCCGCCTCATTGATCGATTTGCCCGTTGTGATACAATCATCGACCACTAGGACCTTCCTGATGGGTCTTATGTGGATGGACTTGCTCATCCATAGCGAGCCGTCCGGTGTGGCAAGTGGTTTCGCAAGCTTTGTCGCGATTATGCAGCCGATGAGCAGTCCGCTTCTGGGCACCCCCACTATGAGATCGTATTGGACATCGAAGGTCTTGACCCATTCGTCCACGAATCCAGCCATCTCCACGTTGCTGACGAACCTCGGACTTCCATAGTGTATCTTATGCAGCACTGTTCTGGGCAACTGGAACTTATCACTGTAGTAAATCCTGTGCCTAATGGCGCCGAATCTATCTTTCATCGACATGATCAGCTACTCGGTCCTTTAGCGATTGTTATTGGAATAGTCCATTTAAGAATCTTTCTCATTAATTGAGAAATTCGTCATTGCTCGTTCCGGCATCAGCCTGGCCGTTTCGCTATCCTGCCATCACTTCTTTCCGAAGCGCTTGAGCCTGTTCCCCGCCGACAGCGCGGTCAGGAACAGGGATTTGCTGGCGTTGTACGACTTGGAATAGCTCTTCATATAGCTGTGCTTGTCCACCTGGGTACCCCCAAAGCCCGCCTTGAAGCGGTTGATCCCAGCCAGCTCCTCGGTCACATCAACGGTGGCGTATCCGCCGAAATCGAACTCCTGGAGGCCCTGTTCCTTGAAGTGCTTTATCATGAGCCAAATAGCAAGCTTATTGGCCCGGCCGTAGATCGTTCGGGACACCCCGGTCTCCTCGTTGATGTTGCTGCCCGATATCAGCTGCCGGAGGTGCTTGTCATCCTTGACGCAGAGATGTCCTCCCAGCACCTTTCCGTCCTTCTCATAGGTGGAGAGGAAGTAATTGTTCTTCTCCATCTCATTGGGTGTTATCATCATCGGAGGAAGGCCCTTGACCTTTCGGAACTCTTTGTTGATCTCCTCGAACTCCGCGTATTTCTCGTTGAATCGGATGACGATGGTCGGATCCTCGAGGGCCTTGGTGATGTGATTCCTGGTCTCCCTCTTGTCCATCCCGTTCCAGATATCCTCTATGCTTCGGTTGAGGTCCAAGACCAGGGTCTGAGAGACCTCCATCTTGAAACCAGGCTTTTCCTCGGAGAATGTGGAATTCTTGAATTGAACCGCGTCTACGCCTTCCACGTCGTAGATCTCATCGCTAAACCATATCTCGCTGATTACGAATGGTCCCATCTTTCTGCGGAATTCAATCATGATATCTACCAATTCGTTCTTTCGATTTGGCTATTCCCCGCCTAGTTTATATTGATTATTGATTCAAAGCTGAACATTGATATCCGATAATTCGTTGATCTGGGTGGGTGACGGGGGTCGACTGAACTGCGGATCCTTCCCGAATCGAGTGGAGGACCGTACGTGATAAAGGATATCTTCATACGACGACAAACTAGGCGTTTGAATATCCGTTGAATAATAAATGGAACCGGGTCACCCCGGGTCACAAAAGGACCTGAAAAACCAATGCTCATCACTAGCCACTTATTTTTATTTGACGTCATTGGCGACAAATAGTTCAAAATACAGGTTGTGGATTATTGTATCGATTTTGGATTTTACCATGCGCGTCGCCTTGATCACGTTCAATATATCCGGTGGGCTCAATCACTATATCGCATGTTTGGCCAATGAACTGTCGAAGATATGCGAGCTACGCGTGTTCACTCCGTACGGGTTCGATAAAAGCTGGATCGACAATGTGGATATCCACGAGATGCCGATCCCCAACAGCAAGGCCGCCTTTGGCCGTATGATCTTCCATCCCCAAAGGTTCCTGGAAATGTTCGATGAGATCCGGGACTTCAGGCCAGACATCATCCATATCAATGAGAGGAATCTTGGGTTCTTTCCGGTCCTGAGGATGTTCGACAACAAGAAGATCGTCCTGACCATCCACGATCCAGTCCGCCACATCGGCTCCGGTTCCTGGTATTCCGGAATAGAGACCGCAGCTTTCATGAACATGGCACAGAACATCATCGTCCATGGAGAGAAGTTCAGAAAATGCTATCCCAACAAGCAGGTGTTCGTGATCCCGCACGGTGAGTATGGGCGTTTCCAGGGGACCACTAATGACGTCCCCGAGGAGCCGGATACGCTGCTGTTCTTCGGCAGGATCACCATGTACAAGGGGATAGACATCCTGATCAAGGCGATGAAGGACGTATGGAGCGCCCGGCCTCAGACCAGATTGATCATCGCCGGGAACGGCGACCTGAAGGCCCTCGGGATCGATACCACCGGCGAGGACAGGATCGAGGTGCTCAACAGCTATATCCCTAACGAAGAGGTCTCCAAGCTCTTCCAACGAGCCTCCGTTGTCGTGCTGCCCTATATCGAAGGGACGCAGAGCGGGGTGCTGGCGACCTCATTGGCACTAGGCAAGCCGACCATCGCCACCCGGGTGGGATGCTTCGAGGAGACCCTCGCGGACGGCAAGAACGGCATACTGGTCGATCCCGGGGACGATAAGGCCCTGAGCAAGGCCATAATCGAGCTTCTTGCGAACGATGACCTGAGGAAGGATATCGGGAAGAGGGCCAAGGAATATTCCGATGCGTACCTACAATGGGCCCCGATCGCCAAAGTGACGCTGGAATCCTATCAGAAGGTCCTGGACGGCAGCCATAAGTAGCCATGGACCGGACCGGTCCAGGCCTTGCACCATTTTCCTTTGTGCTTCCTCCAGCTGGAATGATGTCAGCATGGATCGAGTAGATACAATCTGGCCAGTCCTGTAATTAACGAAGGTTTATGTATCTTCAGATTCCTGACAGTCCACAGTCATGTCAATTGAATCTAAACAGGATTATATTTTCTATATGAAAGCCGATGAGGTCTCCCTGTTCATCCCGGAAGGGTCATTGGGGCGGATCAGGGAAAGGCTGCTAAATCGGATCTGGAAATTCCAGCGCATTCTCCGTCAGACGGAGTACTACACGAATTGCAGGAAGGGTAAGATATGGCTGCCTTTCGTGGTGATCATGCAGTATCGTCTCAGCCGTTACGGCTTCAAGCTGGGGTATGAGATCCCTCCAAACGTGTTCGGTCCCGGATTGTCGATAGCACACCAGGGATCCATAATCGTCAACCGGTATGCCAGGATCGGAGAGAACTGCCGGATCAACAACGGCGTCACCATCGGGACCCAGGCCGGTTTTTCCGACCGGTGTCCCACCATCGGCAAAAACGCGTTCATCGGACCGGGGGCCCAGATCTTCGGGTCCATCACCATCGGTGACAATGTGGCGATCGGGGCAAATGCCGTGGTCACCAAATCCTTCCTTGAGGACGGCATCTCGATCGGTGGCGTGCCAGCAAGGAAGATATCCGAGAAGGGTTCCAGAAAGCTGCATATCAATTCGATCGAGAGACTGAAGGCCAGGCAGGAAAAGGAATCCAAGAACTGAGGATCTGTCCGGTCTTTATCGGTCTTGGGCAACTGAACACATAAGATCGTGATGAATTCTGATCAATGAATTTGATGCCATTCAGTTGACATCGCAACCAGCAATTTTCGGATGTTCTGGACGCACCTAATAAATAACATGTTTTACTATCCAGTAGAAATGAAGGTCCTCCGAGTAGCAAGCGATATCTACCCAGACACTCCGGGAGGGCTTGGAATCCATGTTCATGAGATGTCCAAGCAGCAAAGCAAGATGGGATACGATGTCACGGTGGTAACATCGATGACGCCGTCCAACAAGAAGCGTTACGAAGAGCGTGACGGTTACAAGATCGTCCGTCTGCCGACACCTGTCAGGATGTTGGGTAACTCCTTCCAGATCGGTCTGGTGACCTATCTTCTCCAGAATCGTTCCAAGTTCGATATAATCCACGCCCATGCTCATCTTTTCTTTTCAACCAACATCGCGGCCTTGATACGCAGAACGGGCGGTCCGCCCCTCGTGATCACTAACCATGGGGTCTATTCGACCAGCGCATCCAAGACCCTGCAGGACCTCTATTTCCCGATGGTTGGGATCCCCACGCTGAAGACGGCAGACGCCATCCTTTGCTACACCGAACCGGACAAGGAGACGATCCTAAAGTTCGGCGTGCGTGAGGACCGCATCCGCGTCATACACAACGGGATCGACGCTTCCCTGTTCACCCCCGCGGCCAGCAAACCGGAGATCCCTCAGGTCCTTTGGATGGGCCGGATGGTCAAGGGAAAGGGGCTGGAGTTCCTGATCGAGGCGTTCAGGGACCTTAAGAACAAGGGGATCGTGTTCAAGGCGGTGCTGGTGGGCAAGGGGCCGGACCGGGAAAAGGTGGACCAGTCCCTGCTCCAATACGGCCTCAAGGACCAGGTCCGGGTGATAGAGAACGTGAACCAGGAGAGCGCGGTCCAGCTATACCGGGAATCCACGGTGTTCGCCCTTCCGAGCAACCATGAGGGCATGCCGCGCACGTTGCTCGAGTCCATGAGCAGCGGGACCCCGTTCGTCTGCACCGACCTTCCTCAGCTGGTCGACCTGGCAGTGGGATGCGGCCTTACCGCCAAGTATGGTGACGTTGCAGGCATCGCCGCCGGGCTGGAGGCGTACCTCACGGACAGGAAACTGGTCGAGGAACAGGGCATGTTCGGGCGGCAGAAGGTGCTGGACCACTACTCCTGGAAGGAAACGGTCGCCAAGACGGTCGGGGTGTACCATGAGCTGGTGGACGCCCGCACAAGTACATGATCCGGCCTGTCCGCAGTGCGGTATTCCCGTCCCAGGGCGTCCAGGCAATGCGGACGGTCGAGCATCGTACCAAGTGAAATTCTAAATATCGTCTGGACGATAATGAACCATTAGCGGCGAACCATCTAGAACGGGCTCTCGACAGGTCGAGGTGGACATTCTCAAGGCGATAGCCATAATAGCCATCCTGATCGGTCATCTTCGTCAATACCTGACCATCGAGGCAACCACTATGACCACTTTAGTGGCGAGCACTTTCGGATATTTTGGATTAAGCCTGTTCATCTTTGTTTCTGGCTATTCGTTGATGATCAGAAAACCAAGCTTCGATCACCTGAGCGATCTGAAGAAATTTCTGATAAAGAGAGTTTCCAGGATCTATCCATTGTACTGGATCGTGCTGGTACTTCTCCTGGTCTTTGATGCACTGCCGAAGTCCGATCTCCTCGGAAATATCATAACGTTCAGCGGATTCCAAATACTGGTCTATCCGGTACTGGTTCAATTCCCGGTATATTGGTTCGTGAGCGCGATCCTGGTTTTCTATCTGATGTTCCCGGTCATCTTGTACGCGGCGCAGAAAATGCAAAGCCGATTCGAGGTGTCAGTGCTCCTGGTTTCATTGATCCTGTTCGCAGGACTGGTGTCCATCAACCTAATATTCGGCACCATCGATATCGCCATCTTCCTTTACTTTTGGCTATTCGTAAGCGGGATCATTATAGGAAACAAGACCAAGTTATCGGAGATCAAGAGATCGCAGGCGACGATAGCGGAAATAGGTCTGGCTGCCGGCATTCTTTTGATCGGGTCGGTAAAGATCTTCATTTTTCCCGGAGGGGGATTGCATTTCACCGATCCGTTCGTGACGATCGCCTTGTTCCTGGCGATGGCGATCTCAATAGTGATATCCATTCAATTCGCCCATCTGTTCAAGCGATTCGTTAGAGGAAGGATGTCTTTCCTGGTGACCACCATAGCCACATCGACATATGCCATCTACCTTTTCACCGGGCCGGTCCTGGGTGCCCTTACGTCAGTGATTTCCAATATGGATGAGAATGTCATACGGGTCATAATCATCGTCATCGGCATCCCGCTCGCGTTCATAGTTTCCATATACGCGCAAAAGATGGTGGACGGGGTGTTCAGATATAGGTTGAGATCCGGATCTCAATAGGCTACTGGTCGACCATGGAGGATGGCAGGAACGGGATGCTTATCGATCCCGGGGAAATCGAGGGATTGAGCAAAACGATCCTTTAGATATTGACGAATCGACGACCTCAGAAGGATATCGGGAAAATGGCTAAAGGGATCCACCGATAATTTCCTGAAATGTGCGCCAATCGCCAGACAAACCCCCTCAAATAATACAATGAGGTTCTTGAAGGAACTCAATGAAGACCATAGTCAACGATCTTCATTCTTTCATTGGTGTTCCTTTTTTCCTCTGGCGATATCATATCCTTTAATGTAATCATATTGTGAGAACGTCTCCTTTATGATCCGAGCCGGCACTCCACCGATCGTCACTCCATCTTTGGTGAATTCACCATGGACGACCGCATTGGCACCAATTGCCACATCATTCCCGACCACTGCGTTATCGAGCAATTTGGCGCCCGGAGCAATATAAACGTTGTTGCCGATCTTCGCCCCCGCCGCAATATTAACACAATCGTGTATCCGGCAATTGTATCCTATTTTAGCGGATTCGTTGATGAATATGCATGATCCATGTATTATGGCCAGGCCTGGTCCGACCGTGTTCAGGGGGATGCCCATCCTCATTTTCAGAGAAATTCGTATCAGTTGGTATTTATGGTATGTCGCGATAATTCTGGTGAATATATTATGACTGCAGTTGACATAGTATTCTGTCTTCCTTAATCTTTTTAGAAATTTCCATTCGAGCGGCACTGGAAATGGAATAATATTGTCATGGTACCCCAACGAATATCGGTCAGAGTCGAGATACAATTCAAGATCTTCCTTTGATTGGATCATCGGTGAAGAATAGCGACAGCACATAAACCATTTTGTGATTCATTCTCAAATATATCATGACATGCGATGGATATGAAAGTGGGAAACCCTTCATCATAGACCGGCCTCAGCAGGTCGACCTGGTCATAAGACGCGGCCTTACCGCCAATGAGGTGATATCGAAGGGTTTACCGAGGCCTGGAAACGTACCAAACGAACAGAGATCCGGTCGAGGACATGGTCGTCATGGTCGGCAGAAGGTGCTTGACCACTATTCATGGGGAAAACGGTCGCCTGGACTAGCGAGATCCCTATCGTATTTCCCAATGTGCAAGAACTGGAAGGAAAGGCATCATGTTAAAAATGTTGCCTGCCATTCCGATGAACCATGCGGCTCCTCATCGTGACATCCGAGTATGTGAACCTTAGCGCAGACCATAAACGCGGGTCTGGGATCGCTCGGGTGGTCTTCGAAGCGTCGGAGGAGCTGAAGAAGAACGGGGTGGAGGTGGAGATCTGCTCTCCAGAAGGTCCGCACGTCGTTGTCCCGTCCACCGGGTTTCCTGGCCGGATCGGTCTGGTCTTCTTCTGGCAGAACGCCCTCAAGGAACTGAGGAAGATCGACCAGAACTATGACGCCATCTGGCTCCATAATCCGATACTCTTAAGGAAATATCGAGCAAAGAGGCCGATGGTCGCCACGGTGCATTCCACGTCGCTAGGCAAGAACAGACAGTTCCGCTCCCTGTTCTTCACCGCATACGTGTTCGTCACCTCCGTCCTGGAGGTATGGTCGAACCGGGAGATCGCACGCTCGGGGTTCGAGGTGACCTGCGTTTCCGAGAGCGTCTGCAACGAGCTGATCAACATCGGGCCGGAAAGGAAGCGGATCGTCAGGAACGGTTCGATATTCCCAGTCGTCCTCAAGGCTCCGCAGAGCGGGTCACGCAAAGATGCCAGCTTCCTTTACGTCGGGAGACTGGACAAGATCAAGAACGTGCGAAGGATCATCCGGCTCTACGGGTCCATCAAGAAGGAGGTGGAAGGATGTTCCCTGGTCATCATCGGGGACGGTCCGGAGTACGCCTCGCTGAGATCTGAGAACAAGGACAGTTCCATCAGTTTCAAGGGTTTCCTCGACCACGATGCCATCCTCCCCTATTATGATGAGGCCGAGTTCTTCTTCATGGCCTCGATCTACGAGGGATGCCCGTTGACACTGCTGGACGCGGTCAACCGGGGGCTGAGGTGCGTCGTCCCGAACATCCCGTCGCTGGCGTTCGTGGAGGACATGGGCCTGGGCAAGTGCTATGACAACGGTGACGACAAGATGGCATCCAGGGAACTGATCGACTATGTAAGGCAGAGCTCGGGCAAGCCGAGGACCAACCGGGTCGATTTCACCTGGAAATCGGCTATAGACCAGTACATCGACCTGTTCAAGGGGAACAGGGATTGATCATCTGGGTCCAAAATGGATATGGGAATAGGTCTTCCTGAATTCCTGGCATTTTGACGGACGACCATATTTCCTTTGTCGGTGTTAACGATCTTCACGCTGAAATCGATGTAACGAGATCATTGCTTTCGTTTGTTGAAGGTGTACCAAAATCTTTGACCGGTTGACGAATCATCGGCACTCGGTGTTAAACGGAATTCTCTTTATGTTAGATGGATTATTCGACCTTGAATGCACCTGAGAAAATATTCAAGGCAATATTTGATCGACGTAATGCTATTCTTTGCCTTCGTCGTAACCATATTGACCCAAGAATATTTCCACTACTCCAATCCCTTCGTTTCCGCATTTGACGTCATCTTCATCATCGTTTATCCTGCAAAGTTCATCCTGGGACTCTTGGACCTCAAGATGAAATCGGTTTCGATCCTCGGGCTCATATGCGCCGCTTCCGGAATCGCCATCATCGATTTCTTTGGCATGTCAATATCGTTGGTGGGCGGCGTGCTCGGCATGGCCCTCCTCACGAGGGTCAACGTGCTGCTGGTCATGTCAGCGGTCATATTGATCCTGATGGTCATCTCCAAGGACCTGAGGATACCATCGACCAAGGTGGACATGCCTCATTACGTGATCCTGTCCGCCCTGCTCGTGGTGATGAGCATACTCGGCTCCGTGATCATGAACCAGTACAAGGAGAACATCGTCAGCGTGGCATTCTGGTTCTTGGTGCTGATCACCGCCATGATCCTGGTCCTGAAGAAGGACCTCACGTTGCAGACCAAGATGGTCATGGTCTTCGCCATAGCCCTTTCCTCGCTCCTCAACTACGTGGTGATATCCGATTTCATCACTGGATATGACATATTCTACGAGTACTCGGTAGCCAACATGACCATATCCCAGGGATATTGGAACATCGACTTCGGATCGAACGTCAATGCGATGCTCAGCATCGGCGTGTTTGCTCCGGTCCTTTCCTGGGTCGGCAACATCGATGTGCTGTGGATATTCAAGCTGGTCTATCCGTTCCTGTTCGCCATCGTCCCAGTCGGCGTATATCTGCTGGCATCCAAGATGGCCAATGATAATGCCGGTGTGATCGCGGCGCTTCTCTTCATCCTTATCCAGGGTTTCCTGTTCGAGATGCCGTCCCTTGCCCGCCAGGAGATCGGAGAGCTCTTCCTGATCTCGCTCCTGATCGTGGCCATGTTCGTCGATTTCACCGAGTTCCAGAAGGCCGCGCTGGGCATCATGTTCGGATTCGGCCTGATCACCTCTCATTATGGGACGACCTTATTGTTCCTAGGCATTCTGGCCATCTATTACGTGGTCCGGGTGCTGTTCAAGGCAAAGGACAAACCGCTATTCTCCGGGTGGCATGTCCTGACCTTAATAGTCATAGAACTGACCTGGCTTCTGTATGTCGGGGCCAAGGGCGTCCTCGGTTCGCTCCATCAGATAGGGAACAGTGTCTACACCTCCGTGGTGGAGGAGCTTTCCTTCACCAGCAGCGTGGTCGCGGACAGGGTCGGTTCGGCCACGTCATTGGTGCATTCGATCGGCAAGTATGCCTATATCCTGATGGTGGTGATAGTGGCACTGGGTGTACTGGCCAAGGTGTACCACAAGCGGAAGGGCATCGACAGTTATTCCGCGCTTTGCGTGGGGTTCGGGCTATTGATGGTCATATCCCTGACCGCTTCGAATTTCCTGGTGCTCTTCAGCGACATCAGGATGGTCAGCCTGGTCCTGATCGTGGTCGGGTCCACGTTCTATTTCGGGCTGACCTGGATCATGGGCCTGCCAGGTCTGAGGAGGTTCAAGAACAGGACCATGCACGTCGCCGCCGTGTTCATAGCGGTCTATCTGCTCTTCAACACCGGACTGGTCTATGCGCTGACAAATGACGGTCCGACCTCCATAGCGCTCAGCACGGACGTGGTCTATCCGAACTTCACCGATGCGGAGCTCAAGCAGGCGATGTGGACGCAAAGCAGCCTCATCTCTGGCCAGATGATCTCCGCCGACCGTATCGGCAGGATCGTCTGCGGTGGGTTCGGATGGTTCAATATAGATCGGGACAATCATATGTTCAACCCTGTCGATCCGGGTGAACTGATGTATCTCGGCCATAATAACTTGGAACAGATGAAATTCTACGATACTAAAGGGCTGGAACATCCCATCTCGGTGGATTCGCTGTGGGCCAACCCGGTGGTGTATAGTTCCGAGTATTCAAGGACACTGTACATCAACACCAAATGACCCCTGGATATGTGACGCGGTATACGGACCAAGCTCGCTGCCATGTCTCGCGAATAAGGTCGCGATTCATAGTCCGGCAAATTATTGTTTCCCGTCCATATTTTGCTATATCGATCCATCAGTGTCCGCGGTCAGAGGTCGATGCCAGGATGGTCCATTCAACGGATCCGTTTGATGTAATTGTACAAGGTTGAGTCGGATTTTACCTCAACAATTTATATATAGAGTACTTCCTTTTTGTGGCCTACCAATGAAAATGCTGGACCGCAAGAACTGGGACCTATTGTCCATTATCATTCTCGCGTTGCTCTTGATAGGGGCGGCGTTGGCATTGTCCAGCACGACCTTGCCGATCATCTTGGGCATACCGTTCCTCATTTTCCTTCCGGGATATGCGATATTGTCGGTCCTGTTCCCCGCGCTCAAGGACCTGAACATCCTCGAGCGGGCGGCCATCTCCTTCGGCATCAGCATCGCCATCATCCCAGTGGTCGGCATCGGTCTCAACGTGACCAAGTTCGGGGCAATACTGTCATCGATCCTGGCGATCATTTCCGTGATCGCTCTGGTCTTCGCAGTGATCGGACTGGTCATCCGGATAAGAACCCTGAGGCCATATCTTCCGGTCGCTCCTGGGAAGGCCTGGAGATGGGTCACTTCCTTCGCCCGCAAGGGCGGCAACATGCAGAAGATCGCGAGCGTGGCATTGGTCATAGCCCTCCTCGGCACGGTGTTCGCCCTGATGTTCGTGGTCGCCAATCCCCCTCAGGGACAGAGCTTCACCGAGTTCTACATCCAGAACAGCGAGGGGAAGGCGACAAACTATCCGCACAACCTGGCGGTGGGCCAGGCGGCCTCGGTGACTCTTGGCATAATCAACCACGAGCACCGGCAGGTGAACTACTCCCTGGAGGTCTGGCTGACCGGCATCACCATCGTGAACAATGTGACCAGCATACATTCGATGTATCTCTTCGAGACCAGGAACATCAGCCTGGCTCACGTGCCGGTCGATGTCCAGGACAACACCACCAGGCAGTACGAGACGAACTACACGTTCCAGGTGCAGCTTCCCGGAGTGTATAAGCTGTTCTTCCTGCTCTATCTCGACCATGAGCCGGCCCTTCCGGCCGATCCGATCCCGTACAATAACTACGCTGCATCGGAGTCGTTCCGCATCACCGACGCGATAGACAATAACGTGATTAGTCTCAACCTGCCCTTGAACGTCACCTGAACGAGCACAGTGCGATCAGGAGGCGGATCTCAAATGCTGTGCATCCTGCGCACTTCTTAGAATTTCAAAGGTATAAGCCTCAAATGGGAACGAATTCAGAAAATGAACATGATGGGCTTGCCGGACCCGAATAGATTTGATGCAAGTATGCCATTCAATAAAATATGAAAATGAAAGTTTAGTTCAACGGGTTAACGATCTCTATGATCTGGAATATGACCGTTGCCGCGAACACTAGCAGAAGCGGGATGACTACTGCATCCATCGTCGCCAATATCCTCTTCGATCTGATCGAAGACGCGCTTATGAGCTCACGAGACGACAACAGACTGACGAGGAGGATAGCAATCAATGCCCCTCCAACACCGCCGCTGAGGATCCCCGTCATGGTTATAGCACTCGATGCAGTGCTTACTGCTGCCGTAGTTGCCATGACTAAGCTCATATTAGATAATGAGACAATTGGAGATATTTAATCTTAATCTTGGTAGTCTAGAAATCGTATCTCGTCTGCAGTAGATACAAACTTTCTAGTAATTATTCAGTGTCAACAATTACTTATATAGTTTTTCACTCTTGGGAGGCTGAATGATCGGCCGTAGGTCTTTGTTGATAGTGTTGTCGACGATCATTGCGTCGATTCTTTCTTTCGTCGGCCTACTGGCAATGACGAACTACCTTGGAAAGGACGCCTACGGCACCATCGCTTGGGTCTTGGCAACCATAGGGACACTGAATACAGTATCGGACCTGGGTTTCAACAGCGCCCATATCAAGAGGGTCTCCGAAGGCCAGGACGAGAACGATTGCGTTTCAACCTATCTCGCCATCAAGGTGTCATTGACCTCCTTCATGGTGGTCTTCGTCTTTGCGGCGCTCCTGGTGTGGAACCAGATCAACAGCACGACGATCTCGGCAGAGACCTGGAACCTGGTCATACTTTTCGTGCTTTACTATGTCATGTATGACATGGCCACTGTTGTCACATCCACGTATAACGCACGGATGGAAACGACGAAATCACAGGCGATCGCCCTGACCGACCCGCTGGTCCGTGTGCCGTTGATCATCTTCGTTTCCATCAATCATATGACCACCATCGACCTTGCCTTCGCATATGTGATAGCGGCATTGGCAGTATTGCTGGTCAGTGTATTCCTTCTGAGGAGGGGCAGTATCAAATGGAAGAGGCCGACCCTTTTCCGGTCCTACCTCAAGTTCGCCCTCCCGATATCCTTGATATCGATAGCCGGTGCGGTCACAAGCAACCTTGACAAGATCCTCATCGGCTATTTTGACATGCCGGGGAACGTGGCCTATTATTCCTCATCGCAGCAGATATTGGCCGTGGTGGGGGTGATCGGTTCGGCCGTTGCCACGGTATCCTTCCCGTCATTCTCCCTGCTGCATAGCAAGGGCGATATCGCCACCATCCGAAAGCAGACCTATGCGGCCGAACGGTACATAGCCATGATCGGCCTGCCCATTGTGACGTTGGTGGTCCTATTCCCGACGGAGATCTGTCTTGCGGTCTTTGGCAAGGATTTCGCTCCTGCTGGAGATGCCATGCGGTTCCTGGGGATCACCCTATCGCTGACCATGCTCAATCAGGTGTACACGTCACAGATCATGGGAGTCAATCGGCCGGACATCAGTGCCAAGATCATCCTGGGGACCTTCTGTCTGAACGTTGTCCTGTTGCTGATATTCATCCCCAAGGAGCTCTTCGGGGTGAAGATGCTGGGTCTGTCATATACCGGAGCGGCGATCGCTACAGCGACAACCGCCCTGGCATTGTTCGTCAGCGTTCGAATAATAGTCAAGAGACTGACCGGGACCGGCACCGAAAGAAGGATGATCAAGCATCTCATTGCAGCCGCCGTGGCCGGTGCGGCCATCGTCCTGCTGAATGCGGAATACCGCCTTTCCGGGCTCATTGCGCTGGCGATCTTCTTTGTGGTCACGGCATTGGTGTTCCTGGGAACGTTGATAGCGTTGAAGGAGTTCACCAAGTATGACCTCAGGCAGATCCTGGACATCATCAACCCTGCCAAGATGGTCAGCTACATGGGCGAGGAGATCAAGAACAAGAGATGATGGCCTGGCTCGACCAGGACCCATCACGACAGAATGGAAGTTGCCGTATATCATCGAAGGCCCTGCTGTTCTCCGATATGTCCTCTCCTTGATGAAAGCAAGTCATTTTGTCCGCATTCTCTTTTGAGCATTACCTGCCCACTCTTCGGTCTCTGAAGTTGTGTGATAGTATCCAAGCGGTCAAGTTCACTTTCAACCGAAGGCCTTTGAATCTTCATTTCTATCATCACAAATTGCATCGCTCACGGATCTCCGGTCATGATAATTATTGAATATCTTGGAAATTATTGAGGTCCGGGGCACCATGCATAGTATAAGAATTTGATGATTTCATTTGTTAAATTAATATCAAGAAATCTCATATTTTTTAACACCTAAGAGCCGTTCAGCACATATTATGATTATAAATTTCTATATAATTTTGTTTATAACGGATGATTTACTTCCCTAATCTAAGAGAGCAAAAACGGAAGAGCCCTCATCGAGGGATTTGATCTCTCTGCCGTCGGAGCAGGAACTCCGCCGGATCCGTTGCAATCAACATCTCGGGATCCATTTTTGATCTCCGATGTCAGGCTGTATGTCAATTAGGCGATCTCTTCCGGTCGCGTGCATACGAGTCAGCGTGAGCGACGATCGATGAATCGTCGTGCTGTCTCAAGATCAGTCTGCTTTAGTGCAACGTAACGATAGGAGCTGAATAAGCATGAGAATGGGATCTTCATGGGAGAAGGACAAGCTCAGGATGGGCGTTACGACGGCCATTCTGTCCGCATCGGTACCCGGTGCGGAGGCGGATTTGTCCGAGCAGAATTGTATAGCGAACAAAGCGAGGGACCAGGCCTGGAGGATCGGCGATCAGGCGATGAACAAGGGCACTTTGGGATTGTCATCCCGATCGAGAGGTTGCTAAACATGGCGAGATCTATGTTCAAGGGCAGGTCCTTGACGTTCCTGACCATCATGTTCGTGGGAGCATTGATCGGGACATCGGTTTTGGGAGCTATGAACGTTCAGGCGGCCGTGCCTTCCGCTCCGGTGGGCGATGGAACATCCGTTTCAGTGGCGTTCACCATCTACAAGGACGGCAGCGGTTACACCTGCGCAAAGAATAGCGCTACCGGGGCCATCGATTTCCGGAACACCAACTCGAAATGGGTGATCCAGAAGACCATCGACAAGCTGTCTGGCGGCTACATACTGATCAAGGCGGGAACGTATTCCATAACGCAGACCATCTACACGAACAAAGTGTCGATCATCGGTGAGGGGAACGCGACCATACTGAAGTCCACCAGCACCTGTTCGGGAGCCATCATACGGGTGTGTGACGACTACTGGACGTTGGACTACAGATACATGTCCGCACGCCCCAACGGGATAACCATCGGCAACATGCAGATCGATGGCAGCAAGGGCTCCGGCGGACGGCAGTTGGAAGGTGTCGGGTTCATCGACTGCCTCAACAGCCGCATCGTCAAGGTCTATGCACATAACATTGCCGCAGGACAGGGCCTGTACATGTCCAACTCGCAGTACTGTTCCATCATTGACTGCGTGATCGACAACGTCGGTGACAACTCATATGCGAACTATGGATCGGGCATCGCCTTCGGCGAGGCCTCCAGGACCCACGTCGCATGCTCGTACATCACCATCGACAACGTACGGATAACCAGGACCTCGATGTCCGCGATAGACCTGGAGCCCGCCAACCACGTGACCATCAAGAACTGCGTGTTCCGCGATGCCACAACCTGGAAGGGATACCGTACTCCGGTCATAACGGAATACAATATTGCGGGATATGCGATCTGTGATTACATCACGGTGACCGGATGCATAGTCTACGGCGCGTTCAGCGAGTTCGTGATACTGTCGCCCAGCAGCCACTCGACGGTCAGCAAGAACCAGGTGACACTGACCACTGGCACGATCCCGGCGATATACTCGATCAACTCGCACTCGAACACGATCACCGGAAACGTGATCAAGTCGTTGTCGAGCAGGCCGATACAGACAGTCAGCTGCACCGGTTTCGTCATCTCGGGTAACACTCTCCTTCACCTTTGAAGGCAAGATTGAGCGATCCCGATTTGCGATCAAGAAAGGAAAGCAAGAACGGAGGAAATGAAGGACAAATACAGAAACGAATGATCCAAGCCTAAGAAAGTAAACCCGATCATAAGGCCGGCCTGCCTGGTGGCAGGTCCGGTCACCTTTTTTTTACGATCGCATTTCTGATCGACCTTCATGTTTTGAATTGATGTTCTGCCCAGCCATAATCCTGAAGAATAATAACATAGACCGTTATCACTTATCCAGATCGAATCATTGCCGATCAACAGGCTCAGAGAATCTCAAAACACAGTCTCGTAAACACTTTATTATATCCGGTTTCTCTGATGAGTAACTGGATGATAGGCCGAAGATCCTTATTGATAGTTATCTCCACTATCGTGGCGGCAGCGCTTTCCTTCATCGGGCTGCTGGCCATGACTAACTATTTGGGAAAGGATGTCTACGGCAACATCTCCTGGTTCCTGGCAACGGTAGCCACATTGAATATCGTCTCGGACCTGGGATTCCAGAACGCCCATATCAAAAGGGTGTCCGAAGGCCAGGACGAGAACGATTGCATCTCCACCTATTTCGTGGTCAAGCTGATCCTGACCTCTGTCATGGTGGTGTTCGTTTTCGCCTCCATATTCGTCTGGAACTGGATCTCAAATTCCGTCATGTCGCCAGAGTCATGGAACCTGGTCATCCTTTTCGTGCTGTACTATGCGATGTACGACTTTGCATGGGTCGTGATCTACACCTACAACGCCAGGATGGAGACGACCAAGTCCCAGCTGATCGCGTTGACCGATCCGTTGATCCGTGTTCCGTTGATCATCTTTGTTTCCGTCAACCACCTGACCACCACCGACCTGGCCTATGCCTACGTGTTCGCGGCGTTCGGGGTATTGCTGGTCAGCGCGTTCATGCTGAAAAGGGGGAGCTTCAGGTGGAAGAAACCGACCATGTTCCGCTCCTACATCAAATTCGCGCTTCCTCTTTCCCTGATCGCGATCGCCGGTGCCATTACCCTTAACCTTGACAAGATGCTCATTGGCTATTTCGATGGAACAGGGAGCGTGGCCTATTACTCCTCATCCCAGACATTCATCAGGACGTTCAGCGTATTAGGCACTGCTGTCGCGGCATTAGCATTTCCTTCGTTCTCGATGCTGCACACCAAGGGCGATATCGCAGCGATCCGCAAGGTGACGCATGCCGCCGAACGGTACATCTCAATGATCGGAACCCCTATCGTGGCTCTGTTCATTGTGTTCCCGACCGAGATATGCGTCACGTTCTTCGGATCCCAGTTCGCCCCCGCCGGAGACGTTCTTCGTTTCCTCGCCGTCTGGTTATGGCTGACCCTGCTCAATCAGGTCTATAACTCTCAGATCCTCGGGGTGAACCGGCCCGATATCAGTGCCAAGAGGACCATGGGGACCTTTATCCTGAACGTCATCCTGCTGTTCGTGTTCGTTCCGGACGAGATCTTCGGGGTGAGGATGCTCGGAATGTCATATACCGGAGCGGCAATCGCTACCGCCATCACCGCGGTCGCCTTGTTCATCTCGGTCCGCATTATTCTAAAGAAACTAACCGGCACTGGTAGCAACCCAGCGGTACTGAAACATCTATTTGCAGGTGTAGTGGCGGGAGTGGCGATCGCCGCATTGGGCACGGCATACCATTTCTCCGGCGTTATCGCTTTCATCGTTTTCGGTGCGGTCACCGTTGGCGTTTTCTTCGCAGTGTTGGCAGTGCTGAAGGAGTTCACCAAGACCGACATCGCCTATTTCACCGACCTGATCAACCCGATAAAGATGTTGAGCTACATGGGCGGAGAGATGAAGAACAAGAGATGAGGCAGGCCGTCGATAAAGCAAAACGGAAAATGTGGTCAGCAAGTGAATGACCATATCCAGCTCCCTGCGAAGAATCCTTATGGCACGCAATTTGTCATAGCGTTATATGGCTGGGAATGCTTCGTTTTGTCTTCCTGATAATATCTTTTTTGACAACTGAAATCGGGATGATCCGGCCGTCTCAAACCTGTTGATCAATAGATCGATCAAAACCACTGACCATTCACAAAGTAATTGGATGAACCCCTAAGCTGGCCTTTTCGAAATGAGCGGTCACTTCATGTCCATTTGTCTTAGCGGGACCTCATGACCATCCTTGTCATATTCGGCCACGATCCGAGGCAGCTTACGGAAATATTGCGGCATCTCGCCAAGTGTGGAGAAACGGTGCTTATTGTCTTTGGCATATGCAAGGGCCTGCTCAAGATAGCCCAGGATGCGTTGGCAATCCTTTTCCTTGGCGGCGTACGGTGAAGTACCTGGCATGATCTCCATGGAGTGGAACATCATGTTCAGCACGATTTCCTTTTTGTCGGCATAGGTCTCGGCGGTTCTGCGCATGACCTGTACCATGCCATCGCCCGTATTGCACGATGGGCGCAACCATTGCAGGGGGTATATCCTCCCGGAGATGGTGCGTATTGACCTGACGTGCCATTTCTCATGGTTCGCCGGTTTTAGGATGGTGACCGGGACCTCGAGGACGCTGTTGCCGTTGGGGGTAAGGAGATCGTTGATCTTTGGATAGTAAGGTTGGTCCGGGGCGCTCAGGTAGTTGGCGCGGCCTTCCTTTTGTTTCCAGTCCACGTTCGGTGTGACCGATGAGTCAACCTTGTAGTTGAGCTCGTCCAGGATCTTGAGGGTGTTTGATCCGGCTGCGAAGCGTCCAGCCCGGAATGAGGTCGGTTTGTAGCCGAAACGGGTGGCGAACAGAGCGGTGAGGTTAACCATCTTCAGGCGCTCGATCTCATACGTGTAGGATGACTGCATGTTGTCGGTCGACATATTGGCCATAGAACCCTTGTGACAGAAGGGCTCTATCATATCGCCGTGGAGGTGAGTGCCCAGCTCGCAGTTCTTAAGGTTCTTAAGGACCGATAGGCAGTCATCATCCCTGATCACTTCCGGAGAGAGAAGATATGTGGGCCTGGCCCCATATTTTGCGAATAACGGGGTTAGCTTGTCGGGGATGCCTTCGGTGACCGAGGTGAAGCTTTGGTCGGAAGACACGGTCCAATCCTTGGACTTATCGATCTCCGTGTCAATGGTGATCAGCAGATGGATGGTCATTTCTACGTATCCGAAACGAGTGGAGTGCTTTCTTAGGTTATGAAGGCTTGCTATGGGGTTTGATTTACTGTAATCATAAACATCCACCTAGGAAAACAACGCAAAGGCAATAAAGCCATTCCTGGATGAAAGCCCTCCGGGGGCTACATTATAATAATTATTCAATAATATTTGCATTGGATAGGAAATTCTTGACAACATCAGTGACTGGACCTTTTCATGAATTAGGTTCAAT
>DASXVU010000039.1 GCA_036504055.1 Methanomassiliicoccales archaeon
CGATGATTTCTATGTTGTCCAATCAAATCCTCATCTATCCTAAACTGTTGTCTTTTCAAGAAATGGACTCGAGACAAGATTCTCCATACTCGTCCATCTCTTGGACATACGAATGACCTCTTTATTTGACAGAGTCAAGAATGGACATGAGCCCCGTCTTCAGCGATTTCTTTGGCTTAGCCTTCTTTCTTGGAATCTTCGCTTTGGGCATCTTTACTTTTTGAGTTTTCTTGAGGGGGGTCTTCCTTTTGGGCTGGACCTTGGTGGTTTTACTCACGGGTCTCTTGACCTCCATTTGGTCGAGCCTTTTTTCCAGATTGTTGATCCTCTCGATAATCTCGTTCATCTTCTCTGCTTTTAGCAGGTCTCCGACCTTGACTCTTTCCAAGGGTTTCGCCATACGCACCATCCCTGGAATTGCTAGTAATTTGGAGAATATAAGGAATAGCCCTTTCATTCTATACCAGATATTTGGAGTAAGCCTCTTTCTGTTCGAAGAATCCCATTTGAATCAGTTTCCAGTTTAGAATAATAAAAATCGAATAGAGAGTCGTGACAATTATCAAATTAAGAAAAAGGATGCTAATAATATTTGGACACTGTTGTTTATATTCTTCATATTACTCCAAGGTTAAAGTGAGGCAATTCAATGGTTGTTTCCAATTCTTACCAAACAAAGGGAACAATAATTTGCGGAGGTTGTGGTGCCCATATTTCAGAAGAATCGACAACCTGCCAATGGTGTGGTAGATCAACTTCGATTCAGAATAGAACTCCTCGAGAGAATCAATATCAATCGCCCAAGCAACCGACAGGTTTGCCTATTTGCCTCCAAGGGGTAATTATTTTTAGGCCTAGGGAAACCATGATTCGAATATGGCAATGTTCAAAACTAAACACTTCAAACTCACACGAAGGAGTCCCTGGATATCTACTGGCATCAAACCATAAGGTTTATTTTATTAAATCCAGCGGATTGTTTAATAAAGTATATACCGTCTCTGATATGGTAGCATACGAGAACATGGGTGGAGTCTCATTTAAAGAAGCCTTTTTTGAGAAATTTATTCTCATTAATAGCCAACTGGGAGGAGATTCCATGTCCCTAAAGTTTATGGAACTTACAGAAGCGGATCCATTAACACTGAATCGAAAAGGTTCTCCATCACTTCAAGGCATTCAGCAGTTGTTAAATCAGACCGCCCAAAAGAGACTTCAAGAGATTGAAGATGAAAAGAGGAAAGAAAAGATTCAATATGTTCTGGATTTCTCGTTTCTTAAAGCTGAAATGGAGAAGGGTGGACTGGTTATTCAGACCATAAAATGCCCATCTTGCCATGCCAATATTACATTACCTTCAAATGGCAGCGACATGAAATGCCAATATTGCGGAAGTATGGTTTATGCCAAGGACGTCTTTGAGAAAATGAAAGCTCTTATCGGTTCCGTCTGACTTGATATCCGCACTTCACTCAATATCATCAAGACCAACCAAAAATAGAATTGGTATTACTCAAAAATACGTTTATACTCTAGATCTTACTTTTGTCCCTTTTCTTGTTGAACAGACGTCCCAAATTAAGGTATTCTCATGACTCCCGTTCCAAAGTATCTAGCGTTTTTTTGTCACCATTGTGTTTGCATATGTCACAGCCGTCCGAAGGCCGTTTAAAAGCAGGAAGCACGTATCGGCCGGGACGTCGTGCCTCTTCGACATCTCCAGATATACTTCGTCTGCGTTCTTTCCGATAAGCTCGTCGACCGAATGTATCCCATAGATGTACAGTGCCTGAGCTGTGAGCTCATTCATGCCGGGAATCTTCTTGAGGTCGCTTAAGATGCTATCCTTATCCATCGGTGGATGTCCAGGCAGCCCGATCTCAACATCCTTTACCATGGCCATGATCTGATCTTTGGTGGCCTTCATATCCGGATGTTTCATATCCTTATGCATCTGGACGAATTTCATCAGTTCTTCCGTTCCCGACGGGTCTGTGATACTCCAGCCACAAGTTGGGCAGGTAAATTGCTTGGCAGTTGTCATATCATCAAATGCTTTGCGAGCGCCGTTTATTAATAATCAACTCCGTTGACGCGTGCGTTTCAAAAACATCTTCCCGAAGTCCTCCAGATTTGATTGTCGATCAAGAATTTTCGGCCAGGGAAGATACCTCAGCACTGTTCATTATTTCAGATGGGATAAAGAACCATTGATTCCCAGAATTCTGCCAAATTTCACTACCATCATGGGACAAGACTCGCCCAAGGGATCCAAATTTCCTTCCCCTGCACTATCTGTCTCTGCCCATTTCTCATAAGGGCCTGTTTTCCTTCCTTGACCGCTAAAGCACCAATGTGCAAATGAGGATGATCGGAACCATTAGGGCACTGACCTCAAGGACGATTTGGTTCGTTCCTGTGGCCACGAAACCGTCACTAGTCGCAACATTCTTTGCCTTCATCCATGATAGCGGCGGATGGTTGGGCATATCATGAATTGCCATTCTTAGGATAGCTAGTAAATTCTGGAGAATTTAAGAATTTCAATTATTGACTCTCTAGAAGGGGGATGAAAACTTCTTGGTCAGCTCAACAAGTGCCACCAGGAGTTCCTTTATCTTCTCTTTAGTGTGTTCATCGGTCAGGTTTCCTTTATCATCGATCTTCTGAGCTGCTAGCGTGACTATCACTTCTGGCCGATTGACCGCATGCATGTCGAGATAGACGAAGCACTGCCTCAAATGGAGTTGGGCCCTTTCTCCGCCGATCAGGCCAGTCGAAGCGCTCATGATCGCCACAGGTTTTCCTTGCCATGAGTTTTCTCCCTCCGCCCTGGACACCCAATCTATCACGTTCTTCATAACTCCCGGGATTGAAAAATTGTACTCTGGTGTGGCAAATAGTATCGCATCTGCAGATCTTACCTTTTCTTTTAGCTCCTTGATACGGTCTGGTGGACTGTTAACAAGATCCTGATTGAACGAGGGAATTCCTTCAATATCGAATATCTCCGATTCGACATTTTCGGGAAGAAGCACAAAAGCTTCTCGAAGAAGCGATTTGTTGTAAGATGCTTTTCTGAGACTTCCTGCAATTCCAAGTATCTTAACTGATTTCATAACTGCATCCCGATTCTCAAGAGAACATGAAGAACGAATAAGTAACTTGTTAGAAACATCCTGAGTGCTAATATTCTTGGGATAAGACTCGTCCAACTCTCACATTCAAAGCATACAATCATTGCCCCATTAACAATAGTCAATTGTATTGGCCAGACAATGATTATTTTATTCTGCCTGTATTATTCTTAATTCTCTCAAAATCCTCCTGAGGGATTTCAACTAGACCGAACCGAAAGACCGATCCCCAATTTACCTTGTTCTTTATGAAGCTCAACTTACAGATAAGAGGTCCTAATGGCAATTCCCCGGTCCAAATATATCGGACTCTTCTTCTGAAAGGTTTCCAATCGGGACCTTCATCGGCCTGAAAAATCTCATCGTCGGCGATCTCCCCAATTGCGGTAATCGCATGGAGTGGTTCATTTCCTTCATATTCCATCTTGGGAGAGTAATATATGACCACGTCACCAGCATTCATTCGTGCGATACCGGTTCGTTTACCATGGCCAGATTGGGCAAAACCTTTGGAAACGCCCATCATCACATGATCCTTCGATGCAACCGCAATCCAGTATTTTACCATAGGCAGAATTTTCCCTATCCTTCGATATTTAGTCCTATCCTATCGAAACCATTTGGAGAAACGCATCGGCCAACTGGCCGATTGGCAGAAGGTCCGTCATAATTCGCACTGGAGCAGAATAAAGTTGGTGATATCGATCGGCAATCAACCGTTCAGGTCCAGCAGAATTATGTGAGCACTAAACCTTAGATCATTGGGAAAATGATAGTCGCCGTAAATGCTTCCACGCACAAGAACGGGTCTGGCGAGGCCATAGTGAATGCAGTGGCCAAAGGTGCAAGGGAGAGCGGGTAAGAGGTCAAGATATACAATCTGAACGAGCTCGGCCCGTTAATGGAATGTCAGAATTGCGGCTCTTGCCGACAGACAGGTATGTGCCGGCTCAACGATCCCATAACGGAGATAATGGGTGAGATACGCAACTGTGAGGGACTGATCCAATCGACGCCGATCAGTTTCAATATAGAGAACGGAATTTACAGGATATTCCAGAACCGGTTCTTCAGTTTCATGGACATGAACTTCTCAACTACGATCCCCAAAGGCAAGAAACTGGTGATCATTGTGACCTGTGACTTGGACAAGGACATGGCCGAGAATGTCCCAAAGAGACTTGAAATGACCTAGAGCAGCACTTTTTCTTTGAGCCTGTCGGAAGGATCGTGTGCTGTACGTTCCTCGACCATGATATGGCGAAAAATGATGATGCCTTGATGAAGAATGCGAGGACTATGGGCCATAATTTGTGATTCTTTTTTTATCGGGAAATTGACTCGATAAAATGATCAAAGATCGCCTGAGATATAGGCGCCACAAAATGATGGTGCCATTGAAATGGAGGATGAAGAAAAATAATAGGCCCGGAGGGCCTCAGACCATCTTTCTTCCGGAATCCCAGGCCGGGCTCTCGTTGTATACCTCTTCAACCTTCAAAAGCCACAATCCTTTCAGGTCGAACTTCATCGCCTTGAAGGTCTCTTTCATCTTGTCGAACATGGGGCCAGCGGTCACATGTTCCTTGACGCTGCACCGGACCTCATAGGACTCCGGGCCCTTGCTGACAAGCATCGAGGCGTGGGAGCCGTCCTTCTTTGAATGTTCGAGGTTTTCGCTGGTTGCTTTCATGAATATCTGGCCAACGAAGATGGTTTCTGGGTCCAGGGCACCCGCACCACCGACATTGATCAGATGGACATCGCCCTTGGCACTCTTGGTTCCTAGTATCTTGCTCGCTGAGCGTTCGTTCAACAGATTAAATACTGCGTCTGGTAGTTTTGCCATGTTTCCACCACCAAATAATAGATCATAAGAATATATAAATATTCGTGATGAATATTTTTCTATTCGTCCACCATGACCGATCAAGACGTTCTATCAGAAATCAGGGCGCTAAAGAGCGACCTGAACCTTTTCAGCGACCAGATGATCCACCTGCGATATGTGGACCTCAAGTCCGTTTTCCTCGAACAAATGAGGATGGCGATGGGGACCGAGGGAAAGCGTTCGTTCCTGAACGATGCGAACATCCTGAGCAGCAGCTCAGAATGCGGTCTCAAGGGGGAATGCCTTCAAAAGCTGGAAGAGACCGTGGACAATGCCACCAGATCGTTCATGAAGGATGATCTGGCCGGTGCAAGGGACATATTGGCCAGGGCAGAGGCCCTCATCAAGGGCGACTTCTCTTCTTGTCAGGACAAGGGATGTTCCAGAACGGCGGAGGAGATATTGCGCCGCCTACAGGTCCTTCTGCAGATATATGAGGACCTGGCCAGTAGGATCGGTCCCGAAGTCGAGCTGAAGAATGGAGAGGGCCAGGATATCTATCGATACACTGCCGATGATATGCAATCGGTCCTGAATCCCTTGGCTAATGCCTGGCGCATCAGGGTTCTTACCACATTGAAGCTTGGCGACCGAAGCCTGACAGAGCTGGGTCGGGCATTGGAGTTGAAGACCGGGCACCTACAGTTCCACTTGCGGGCGCTGGCGGAAGCTGGGTTCGTAGAGCTGGACCGACGGAGGCATCGCTACTCACTGACAGAAAGAGGGGCGGTGGCCCTGAGATGTACGGTAGAAATGGTATCAAAACTGGGTATGCCTAGTTCAGATGACCGCATAGTGTAAATGACTAATCAGGTTCATGCTCTAAATTAGTAAACCATAGGATTGTGATGAAAGATGAGTGAGAAAACCGAAAAGATAGTAGTACGCGGACTTAAGGACGTTGCCGCGGCAGAGACCAGGCTCAGTTTCGTCAACCCGATGGGCTCACTTTATTACTTGGGATATAACATCGACGATCTGGTGGGGCGGGTCACCTATGAAGAGATAGCCTATCTTCTGGTTTACAAAAGGCTACCCAACCAGCGGGAGAGAGATGCGTTCAGCACCGCCCTCATTTCTGAAATGAAACTACCTGATGCAATCGTCGAAAGCATAAGATGCGCTCCCAGACGCTGTCATCCAATGGACATATTGCGAACTGAGGTCTCCCACCTGGGAGAATATGATCTTGACGCCCAGAACCTCTCTGAGAAACCGACCTTAAAGAGAGCTACTAAGCTGATGGCCCAAGTGCCCACCATCGTGGCCGCCCTCCATAGAACCCGTAATGACCAGCCAGTTCTCGCCCCGAGGATGGACTTCAGCTTCACTAAGAACTTCCTCTACATGTTCAGAGGAACCCCGCCAGGGGACGACGAGACGGACGTCCTCCATCGCCTCATGGTACTTCATGCAGACCATGGGTTCAACGCTTCCACATTCGCTGCCCGGGTGACGGCGAGCACCAATTCGGACATGTACTCAGCCGTGACATCCGCGATCGGGACTCTCAGAGGCCCGCTTCATGGGGGAGCAAGCGAAAAGGTAATGGAAATGCTTGATGACATAGGTCTCGAGGAGCATGTGGAAGATTATATTCAAGGGCTTTTGGAGAACGATAGGAAGGTCATGGGTTTTGGCCATCGTGTCTATAAGGTCGAGGATCCGAGGACGAAACATCTCCGTGGCATTGTTGAGAACCTCTGTCATCGCGAAAGGACGATGAGCCTGTACAACAGGTGCATGAAGATCGAGGCGATCGTTCATGAAAAGAAGAAGATATATCCAAACTTGGACTTCTATGCGGCGGTGGCCATGGACGCGTTGGAGATCCCGAAGGAATTCTTCACACCATTCTTCTCTTCCAGCAGAATATCTGGCTGGGTGGCTCATGTGATCGAACAGTATGAGGATGCGGTCCTCCTTCGTCCATCATCGGAATATGTTGGCGAGTACGGAAAGGCCTTCGTCCCCATCGAACAACGATGAACTGGGCCAGGCCATTTCGGGAATCCTCGCGGATATGTGCTTTCGGCCCTGATCGGCCTCAGGACGACTGTCAGTACGCAAGCACTATGACAGCCCATTTAGAGAGCTCAATTGGAAAAGAAAGCACCGGTTATGCATTCTCCCGCGGCTGTTATCTAAATCTCAATATTCCCATCAAGACCAGAATTATGATCGCCAATATCACCGCACCCAAAAGCCCGAATAGAAACCAGCCTATGATAAATGCAATGACCGATCCAAGTCCGAGCGCCCCCCAATTCATTGTTATTGCCGTTTGAATTCACCACCTATGGTCTGTGAGCGCCCCCTTCATAATAGTATCCAGGTTTCCCCAACCGATCGATCGGTGGGAAGGCCATTATTACAATAGACCGATTGGTCAATTGATCATACCAGACAATACCCGGGGTATATTGAAGAGGGGGTGAATGATGTGTGCTCGAATCGCCTAGCCAGAGGCTGGCAGGTGGTTGAATTTCCAGAAAACCGGAATATTGGAAGAACCGCAGATCGTCGGATGTTGGATTCTACAGGCACTTAATATTGGAATATCTTGCCTCGGTTTGCCCGCTGGTCTGCTCTCAAGTTATCGTGGAGCGGGCTAAGGCCTTGATGTTCTCGATCGGCGCATCGAACGGTATCTCCCCGGCAGAGGTAACGATAAGGCCGCTTCCATCGCCCGAGGTACTGATCAGCTCTGATATCTTTTCCTTTATCTCTTCCGGCCTTGATCGGGCAATGAAATGGGGCAGTATGCCGGCGACAAGGCAAGCCCTGCCCTTCAGCATGCTCACGGCACCCGGATAACCGTCCCAATCGAAGGAGGTGTGGATCGCGGTGGGTTTTACCGCATCGAATTGAGCCTCGAGATAGGCCCCCTTGGCACAATTGCTCAAAATCGTCATCAAACCCTCCTGATGAAATTTCTCCGCCATGGTCTGGGCATAGTCGATGTCGAAGGCCTTTGCAAGCTGGAACGCGTTCTGCTCCGAGTCTGCACTCCCATCTTCGATGAAAATGATCTCCACCCCGGAATGGTCCTTGAGCAGCCGTCCGTATTCGATCAGCGAATCGGTGAGCACTTTTAGGAGATGATGTGTTCGGTCCGGCTCCATTATCTCATCCATGAGCAGGCCGTCGAAACCACGGACCGAAGCGGCCAAAGTGAACGGGTCGCTCACCTGACCGATGACCGCGACCTCCTTTCCCACCTTCCCGTTGATGATCTTTGCGGCTTCCAAGGAGGTCGACCATACCTGGTCTTTGATCGGATCGATGTATTCGAGTTTGTCCACGTCCTCTGGTGAGATCGGGGCGCCCCTGGGGTAATCGTCATCTTTAGGGAATGAGAGTTTGACCCCGAAGGCCTGTGCTTCATTGAGCAGGTCGCCCCAACCCACCATGATGTTATCGAAACCGAACTCCTGGGTAGCGAGACACATCCGGGCGAACTTATCTGGGTCAGAATACGCCTCCTTGATGGTCAGTCCGGTGACCTCCTGGATACGGTCCCCTCCGCCCAGTTGGATATGCATGGTCGGGATCCTATCTGGCATATCAAGGCGAAGGGCCGAGAGGAATCTTTCTTTGGGAGTCATGACAGGACCATTGGATCGGCCATGGTATTAAACCTACATTAGGATCGATCGAGAAAATCCGCTTTCGAGATTGTTGGTCATCATTCATCGCTTTTCTCATATGGTGAGCTTCCTTTCTTTTCCGGTGTCACGTTGATGTGGGCGATGACATCCTCGTCCAGCATATACCGTAGTCGAAGCCCGAACAGATAGATCTTTGAATAGCCGAAGATATCCTGCTCTATCAGGTCATAAATTGCGATCGAGTAATACTTGCTTTTCAGTTCATCCAACATTGCATCCTCAATTGCCCCTTCCCCTTCCGATGCCATTTCATTCGGTTTACTCAGCACCTCTCTGTCGAGCTCCAAGATCCGATTCTCCAGGCGTTTCACGGCCATTCTTCGGCTGATGATCCCTTGGAAGTGCCTCATTATGACCAGCTGGATAACGAAGACCAGGATGACGATTGGCAGGGTGATGTTGGGGAACAATCTCAGATCATCGTAAAGGAACGGTAGAAGGAAACCCGGAAGCACCATCGCCCCAAAGACCAGAACACCTGCTATGGATATCATTCCAACAAGGGTCAAAATGACTACTATATAGGCTGCCTTTCCTTTGGATCGGGCCATAGTTAACTTCAGCCTGAATGATCTTCCGATCTTGGTTATGCCCTGAGCCTGAGGTTTGATGATCAGCATCATTACATAGAACAGTATGATCAGCGTGATCTGGATCATGATCAGGTAAATGGTATTTTGAGCGAAGATGTGGGTAAAGAACCCGAAGTAGACGGAGAAGAGAAAGGCCAGGCCGAAGATGATGGAAAAGCTCAGAGAAAGAGGGACCGCCCCCCCGAGCAGCAAAGTGAGTCCGATCTCGATGGCCAGTTTTCTCTTCTTCAGCAACAGGCGCAGCGCGAACCATCTTCTCTCTTTGATCAGAGCAGGGGCAACGTCCTTCTCATCCGGGCGAATGCTCTCCATCGTCGTAGGAATGAAGAAGATGAGGTAATTGTAAGAATAGAGCAATATTGCGATGATCAGCCATAGTATGAACACCGATGTCTGCTGGAAGATGATGGCGGCCATCAATATCACGAGGCCGATCGAGATCAGATGGCCATACTTGTCGCCCGGAACCGGCGTCTTGAGCCTATGGAGCATCCTCTTCTCGCTCTCTATCTCCCCTGAGACCTCTTTCTTGAATGAAATAAGGTCTTTCCCAAGATACGCTGGTTTGTCTTGTGAACCCATGATGATTGATCCCACGATTTTTCAAGATCGGAGCTTGTAGCATTCTTATGCTGACCTATTGTCCATTGGAGCGTTCATTATTAAAAGGAAATCCGCTTTTCATGAAATCAAAAGGATGTGGGTAATGCCCCCTGTATTTGAAGGCCGACTATCCTCCCAATGCCCCATATCTTGGCCCAGATCCGATTCTTAGAGTGGGAGAAGAAATACTATTTCAATTGGGAACAGAATCAACTTCATGTGGCCATTAAGGACAAAATCATCGAATTGATTCATGAATTGGAAGGAAATCTAGATGATTTAAGCGAAGTGAAAAAGAATCGGAGCGTTAACGAGTCCATTTTAAAGGACATCAGAATAATCATCGAGAAAATCGAATCAGAGATTAGCCAGCTGGACTCAAGTTCACTGAGCCAAGGGGCGAAAAAGGAGCTCTTTGACGATTTGAAGAACCTCGAGGAAATTTTGCACGACCACACCCCGACTTTGGATATGAAGAAGGGTTTGGATAATGAAACTGATGCTCTTAGAAATGAAATAATAAAATTAAAAGGATATCTGCAGAGAATATCATAACGTACAGTGTATATAAATGCGTACAATGATTCATCCCATTGATGCTCGGATCGCTTCGTCGACCGTGCTTCCCCATAGATATCGATATCTTTAGAACGGAATTCCTTCCCCGAAGTCCAATTTGACATTCCCCAAAACATAGCGGTTTGAGACCGAGCAAGAATACTTATAGCCAAGCCGAGCTAGGAATGAAGCAACAATAGACCGGTCCTTTCAGCTAACAACGATCAGCACATTGAGATTTCGCCTGGAACTATTTCCTTTGAAACTTAACCTTTATACCCACAGAACAGGACGGCAACCCTGGGACGAATCATCAATTGTATATCTTCGAAAGAGCTAAAATGGATAACTGCAACATGACCAGCGAGGATGTCATCGTTCTTCTCATTTATAGGAACCGCTCACATTTGGAGGACCGCCGCTTACCTTTTGCAGTGTGCCGTCAAGGTATAAGGGCGATGATAGGCCTTTCCGCGGTTCAAGTCTCAACCGTAGTGCGTAACCTCGAATGCGATGGATTTGTATCCGGGGAAAAACGGTATGTGGAAACACGCCGCGGCCCATGCATGGCCTATTCTCTGACCCCTCTCGGGATGCTTAGAGCCAAGATCCTCGAGCTTTCAAACCAGGTACGCCCCACGTCGATCCGGATCGATGAGGATCGGGTCAAAGATGTCGCGATACTGAACCGACGATCGTTAGCATTGGTCACAAAGTCATTGTCATATAAGATCAGAAGAAGAGCCAGATAAAATAAACCACATTAGCTGACCCTCCCCTAATATGAAATAGGATTTGTTTGTCTCGGATCTTAGACTCAGACTTCAGTATTGGGGATGGTGAAGAAGAAAGTAGCCCCTTTTCCTTCTGTGGATTTGACCCATATGCGACCGCCATGACGTTCGACGATCTTCTTGGCTATTGCCAGACCTACCCCCGTTCCCGGATATCTGTCCCCTCCGCTCAACCGCTGGAACATCTGGAAGATCTTTTCTGAATACTCCATGCTAAGGCCGATCCCGTTGTCCTCAACGACGAAGGTCCAATATTGTTCTCCTTTTTCTGCGCATATCCGAACATCTGGAGGATCAACCCCATGGAACTTTATGGCATTGCTGATCAGATTCTGCATCAGTTGTATCATCTGCTGCTCATCGGCCGAAACAGTCGGGAGACTGCCGGCTACGATTTTCGCCTGGTTCTCTTCGATCTGCACCTTTAGAATTGAGGTCGTCTTGGCCAACACATCATTCATGTCTACTGGAAATGAGCTGTGTTTCGAATCCAGCCTGGAATACTCGAGCAGATCGTCGATTAGCAGGCGCATTCTGGTTCCGCCGTCCACAGCATATCGGATATAATCCAACCCTTCTTTGTCCATCTTATCCCGGTATCTCTTCTCTAACAATGACAGGTAACTGACCACCATGCGCAGCGGCTCCTGCAGGTCATGACTGGCTACGTAGGCGAACTGCTGCAGTTCGGCGTTGGCATCCTCGACCTTCTTTAGCTCGGTGACGTCTGTCAGGACCGACCGGAATCCTTTCTTCGATCCTTCTTCGAATCGATTGCTTTCGAATCTGACCTGAAGCTCTTCTCCGTCCTTTCTTCGGACCCGGAATGTGTGAGATCGCTTCGCACATCCCTGCTCAAGCTGCCTATAGTGGAGATATAACGATTCCTGTGAGTTCGGAGCGACAAAGGATGACAGCCCCTTGTTGATGAGATTCCTTCTTTCTGTTCCCAGAATCTTTGAGGCCGCCAAATTGGCTTCCTTTATAACCAGTTCTGGAGTTAGCATGACATATCCCACGGGCGCGAGATCGTACAGCTCAAAGTATCTGGCCCTTGATGCTTCCAGTTCGATCTGGACCCTCAGCAGCTCCTCGTTCTGAATTTTCAGCTCTTCTTCATGAATCGTGAGCTCTTGCACCAATTCTTGAATATTTTCTGTTGTGCATTGATCGCCCAAACCCATTCCTTCGAGTCGCTTCACGGCGAGCTCTCTCAAGCCCGGCCTACCGAGTTCTTTTCCCATTTCAGACGGCCTATAGGTGTCCCCACTTCATTAATAAATATATTTACGAATCCATTGTCCTCGATTCATACGGAATCCTATCCCATAGTGTATGCTCGAGATTCGACATGTTCGAGGGCCATAGGTGGAGGATGACAAAGTCTGTAAGTAAGGCCAGAATCATATGGTTGCTGCCAGGGCCGTGCAAAAGATAATTGGAGGGGCAAGATGGCAAAGAGTGGTAAGAAAAAGAGCGAAATGGGAAGGGCAGATCCTCAGAAAGAGGATAGCCCATCGGATCTTGCATTCCCGATCGTAGCTCTAGGCTCCTCGGCTGGGGGCCTGGAGGGCATAGAGGCTTTTTTCAAGACCGTTCCCCCAGATTCAGACCTGGCATACATAGTTGTAACGCATCTTGAACCTCACCATCCAAGCATGCTGGCGGAAATAATCTCAAAGTCGACGACAATGGAAGCGCTCCAGGCAGTGAACGATATCCTCGTGCGAAAGAACAAGGTCTACGTGATCCCCCCCGGAAAGAACATGATAATCGTCGACGGGAAATTGCGTCTTTTCGACCGCAGCGGTGAGAGCGAACCGTTCATGCCCATCGATTACTTCTTGCGTTCATTGGCCGAAGATCGAAAAGAGAACGCGATCGCTGTCATCCTCTCAGGTAATGGATCAGACGGTTCTTTCGGAGTTAGGGCGATTCACTCCAATCTGGGCATGGTCATGGTGCAAAGTCCGGAAACAGCAAAGTACGACAGCATGCCTCGGAACGCGATCGAGACTGGACAGGTAGACTATGTCCTTCCTCCTATTGAAATGCCCGGAATGATCCTGAAATACATCAAGGCCCTCGGGACAAGCGGGATTCCGCCCAAGGCAGAACCGGTGGGCGCAGTTGATGCCGTGCATAAGATATTGTCCATAGTCAAGAGCGGAACCGGCCACGATTTCTCTCAATACAAAACGAGCACCATAAACCGCCGGATCGAGCGACGCATGACTCTGCATCAGCTTAAGAGCAAAGAACAGTATGCGACCTACCTACTGGCCAACCCTCAAGAGATATATCAGTTGTTCGAAGATATGCTTATCGAGGTTACGAATTTCTTTAGAAACCCTGAGGCGTTCGAAACGTTAAAGGGAACCCTTAGGAAGACCATCTTCGCTCCTCATTCGAAAAAGGACGAGCTGCGGGTCTGGGTCACAGGCTGCTCCACCGGCGAGGAGGTCTACTCCCTCGGCATCATCCTGAGAGAGCTGATGGAAGAATCAGGAAGCAGCCCCCAGATCCAAATCTTCGGGTCGGACATCAACGAAAAGGCCATCAACATCGCCCGAAGCGGGGAATATCCGTTGGCCATAGTGGAAGACATTTCCTCGAACCGTCTAGGTCGGTTCTTTTTCAAGCAAGAAAACGGTTACAAAGTGAAAAAAGAAGTCAGGGAAATGATCGTTTTCGCTCCACATGACTTGATCCGCGACCCCCCGTTTATTCATCTCGACATCATATCCTGCAGAAACCTTCTTATCTATTTTGAGCCAGTGCTGCAAAGGAAAGTACTGGAAACATTCAGCTTGGCCCTTAACCCCGGTGGCATCCTCTTCCTTGGAGAATCGGAAACCATCACTGGTTTCGAAGACAATTTCACTGCCGTCGATTCAAAGCAGAAGATCTACAAGAGGAAGCCATACACCCCATCTCCGGCGGCTTTGGGAATGAGTCTTCAACCAAGACACATGAAGGAAATAGCTCAGAAGAAGATCGGACCGGCGACCGGGCATGTCAGCAACGAAATGGCCGAAAAAATATTGCTCTCGGAGCATACGCCGCCCTGCCTGATCGTGAACGATAAAAACGAGATCACATATTTTCATGGCCGCACCAGCAAATATCTGGAACACTCCCCCGGGAAAGCCAGCTTGACCATTCAGGATCTGTTGCGAGACGACATCAGATCGGAGGTGATACTGACTCTGAATGAATCAAGGAACAGTGGCAGGATAGTCAAGAAGGAAGCGATCCAGATACATACAAATGGTGATTCATCCGTCCTCAATATCGTCGTCAGGCCAATAGACAACAACATGCCCGTTTCCGAGGTCATGGTCATATTCGATGAGAAGATCATACCAGGCCGGATCCTGAAAGAGAAACAGGAACTTACCATATCGCCCAATCGGGAGACCAGGATCGATGAACTGGAAAGAGAGCTCGGGTTCACTAAAGAGAACCTGAGGAACACCATCGAAGAGCTGGAGACCTCCAACGAAGAGCTGACATCCACCAATGAAGAGCTTCAATCGAACAACGAGGAGCTGCAAAGCGTGGTGGAAGAATCGGAGACCGGAAAGGAAGAGCTTAACTCGTTGAACGAAGAACTTCTAACCGTCAATGTCGAACTGGAAAGGAAGAACCAGGAACTTTCAACGATCAACAGCGACACCAGGAACCTCCTTTACAGCGTCGATGAGGCGATAATCTTCCTTGAAGAATTAGGAGGTTCACACCCCAGACGGAAACGATCATGAACCTTCTCCCGGGGGACGTAGGCCGCCCGATCCAGGACATCGCCATGAAGCTGCAATACGAGGACCTGCTCGCCGACAACAAAGAAGTGCTCGACACTCTCAACACAGTGAAAAAGGAAGTCCAGACGAAGGATGGCCGATGGTATCGATTGAAGATCCTTCCTTATCGAACTGTCGAAAACGTCATCGATGGAATCGTGATGACATTTAGTGACATCGATGAGCAGAAACGGGCCCAAGCGAGGTTGAGGGAGCTGTCATCGGAAGCCCAGGGTTCTCAGGAGTATGCGGAGAGTATCGTGAACACCATAAGGGAACCGCTATTGATACTTGAACCGGACCTTGTGATCCGTTCCTCTAACACCACTTTTTATACCACATTTGACACTTCGCCGAGCGAAATCCAAGGCCTCCCCCTAGAAAGAATTCTAGGAGGCATGTGGAACATTCCTTCGATGATCGGGAGGCTCAAGGAACTGAGCTCAAACGAAACTGAGCTGGAGAACCTGAGCACGGAAATCGTCATGCCCAAATCGGGAGAGAAGATGGTGCACATCACCGCACGGAAACTGCGGATGCCGTCGAGGAAATCGCCATTGATACTCCTCAGCATTCAAATGGGCGAATGAAATCATGTGGCGAGGTCCTTCTCCTGCCCATGAGACCCACCAGGCCTTTTCTACTATTGACTTTAGCAGATGTTCAGATTCCTCTAGGGCCTTTGCTTCCCTGGTGTAAGTTTTATTATTATTTTAACCCGGATAATTTTCATCGTTTTGCCGCATATTTTTATAACAGGCCTTATTAACTTCCATTAAGATTAATGGCTGGTGATGTTTTGGATTTCCCCAGATGCGATAGATGCGGTGACGCCGGATGCAAGATCGGCGAACCAGGCAAGTTCAAGAGCTGCCCGACCAATGTTTCGGAGATCACGCGGGAAGAGATCATCGAGCGTTACCACGATCCGGAGACCCAAAGCCTGATGCAGACCGCTGCCAAGGTGGAACGGGGCACCCTCCAACCGGTGAACGGAGTCCTGACCCCCATCCGGCCTCGCATTTCAGAGATCATGGCATTCGCCGACCAGATGGGGTGGAAGAAGATCGGGGTGGCATTCTGCCTGGCTGCCCGGGACGAGGGCATCAAGCTAACCAAGGTACTGGAGGCAAGGGGTTTCGAGGTATGCTCGGTCATTTGCCGGAACTTCTCAATGAAAAAGGGAGAGTTCGATATTCCAAAGGAGGACTGCATAAAGAGCGAGAATGAGTCAGTATGCAACCCCGTCTATCAAGCCGAGCTTCTCAACCAAGCTGGGACCGAGCTGAACATTGTCCTAGGTCTGTGCGTCGGTCATGATATGCTGTTCAACAAGAACTCCAAGGCATATGTGACCACCCTGTCGGTCAAGGACCGCATGACAGGTAATAATGCCATCGCGCCTCTGTACTCAGGATTCTTTTCCGAGATCCTAAAGAAATACTAGGTTCGGGGCGTAGCCCCGGACTTCCCTTTTTGATTGATTATATCTCTAAAGGCGTGATTCTTCCAGCCAGAAGTCTACCAACTAAATCGATGCTAGGGCTCGCGGGCCATATGCATCGGTGGCATCAGGATACTTATTCTTATTGGGCAGAACGACAGAACAACCGAAAGACCTCGTCTACACATGCCCCGCGTTCATCATGAACAGATGTTTAGAATAATGTAATCCAGAAATGAATAATCATCGAATCTTCCAGATCGAATGAGCACTAATTATTAGTGCCCTCTAGTTCGTTGCTCATACATGGTCGATAAGACAACCGCCATATTGGACATATTGAAGGATAAATATCGGCTTCGGGTCCAATTGAGCAGGGGAGTCACTGTAAGATTGATCGGTCCTGTTCACCGAGTATTCCTGACCGTGGGGAGGAAAGAGATAAGATACCATCTGGGAGACGAGGACCTCGAAAACCTGATTGCAAACATTGCTTGGGAGAAACTCGGAGTGGAACTCGATCCCAGCGATATGCGGGACCTCAAGAAAAGATTGAAAGCGATTACTGAAGAAACACCTGAGCCATCCCCAAAAAAAGGAGCTTGAAGTTGGCCCTGGCGTATTTCAATCCTCTACTATTGCTGATTATTTCGGAATAGAATCCTAAAGCAGCTTACTTCCGGCACCTGGTCCGCTCTTACAATTATAGACTTCTGTGATCTTGAACTCCAATAAGGCCTTGCATACCAGATCAGCCCTTCTTGCCTTGACCATGTCCTTCATCTTCTCATAGTCCGCACCGCTAGTATGGACCTTTACGTTCCCCTTTAGCTTCAGGCACCCTTTGGTTTCTGGCCCCCAGGCATAGAGACACGCCTTTGGGTTTTCCTGGAGATTGCTGAGGGTCTGCTTCATGAATTGATTGCCGATCCACACTGTTTCATCATCCACAAGGAACACAGAGCCCACTGGTACAACGTTCGGGTCACCATCTTTTGAAGAAGTTGCCAGTGGGAAAATCTTCGTCGCTTTGAAAATCTCGATCATCTCAGTCGTCAGTGCAACCATAATGATCGGATGGATATGGTGAATATTTAAAATGAAAGTGGGACCCCTTGGTTCTAGAGGATCGATTGAACATATCATTGTCCGAAATGTTTTCGCCGATACAGAAGCACATGGGAAAGATACCGATTCTAAATGAATGCCGGCAGAATCTTTCTTTTCTATGGCTCCGATACTTGATAATGATTGCTTGAAAACCTGTTCAACGATGAAGAGACGCTACGAGTGAGCCTTCATTGGAGGAATCTCGTACAATGCATATTTTTCCAACAGAAGTATTTGTAGCGTTAATAAACGACGATGATACGATGAGGATTCCAGTGCTTGAACAATAATCTCTTTGTGGTAACTAGTCACCAAGCGTAAGGCAGCATCCTGACTATCCTATCACCACGAATCGGTCGCGATATCGTCCATCGCTCGATGTTCCGGTGATGATCTCGTGGATCAGGTCCAACAACCCTGACTCTCTGATGTTGGCACAGATCTGGCATATGACCGTTTGAACTTTGATTCCATTGAGCAGCTTAATGGCCCCGCCTTCGAATTCATATCTCAGATCAAAATACTCCTTTCCCTTCACCATGCCCTCCTCGCGGTTGTGTTTCCGGCAGCGGTAAGTGCTGATCACCGAATCAGTGACCCCCAGAAGTTTCGCGACCTCGGTCTGTCTAAGGTGATGGCGATCGATCAATTCGTCTGCTAGACCTCTCCTGATCATCGGCAGAACATGCCAAACGATGAGCTCACATGGTGTTTTCATTGTAACCGAACTCTTGCATGGGCATGTAAACAAGCAACGGGGGTAATTCCATTGCACGGATGTAAGGCAGTTAATAATAATCAAATGTAATATATATGATGATTCCGTTTTAACAATAGACAAGTAGCTATTAGAATGTTATACATGTTTTATCCATTCATTTTGAATTATTATGTCGTTTGTCATTAATGGAATCCTCGGATTATTGGAGACCCAGAAGGATTGCGATTTATGTCGTGATCAATAAGAAATGCCGCAGAACCGTATCCTCAGCAGCAGTAAGAATGGCATTAAAGCAACATAAGTGTTGATATATGGTCAGCGGGATACTAGATTCGATCTGGTGTTTATATGTCCAAGTATAAAATCGAGAATGTCGTAGCTTCCGCATTTCTTGGAACGGAATTGAACCTTCAAGAACTGGCAATTTCGTTGGACGGCGCAGATTACGAACCGGATCGGTTCCCTGGCCTCATTTATCGAATGAAGGAGCCGAAAACGGCGACCCTGTTGTTCCATAGCGGTAAGGTTGTCTGCACCGGAGCGAAGTGCTATGACCAAGTAAAGCAGGCAATAGGTAATTTGACCGGACAGCTCAGCAAGCTCGGCATCAAACTGGACAAAGAACCGCAGATCACCGTCCAGAATATCGTGGCATCATCTGATCTTGGACAGAAAATCAATTTGAACATAATCGCCATCTCACTGGGACTGGAACGGGTCGAATACGAGCCGGAGCAGTTCCCCGGTCTTGTGTATCGCCTGGACGATCCGAAGGTCGTGCTTTTGCTGTTCGGGTCCGGAAAACTCGTGTGTACCGGTGCAAAGGTACCCCAGGATGTTGAGAAAGCGGTCGATAAGATCACCAAGGAGCTAACCGCTGCTGGGCTGCTTTCGTAGGCCTGCCGTCATCCTACCGATAGCTAAGGGTGACGACCTCGATCCTTAAGTGAGATAGCCTTTGAGATGCTGATCCCACAACTCAGGGACGAATCGCTATCCTGCAGTCGAACGGTTGAACGTATCTTCGACTGAACGAGCTTATGGACGGCGAAAGCCCGACCGGATCATAAAGGGTACTGAAAGGGTGACCTCTCAATCCGTATTGACTTGCAGATGCCTTAGTAATTTCATTAGCTTGTCATCGAGTTCAATGCCAACTTTTGTGATCTCAGGTCTATCGAGGCTTGACAGTACCGATGACGGCCGATCCATTACCAGACGGTTCTTCTGACCATGGTCAGAACAGATTACCAGGCGGAGAGGGACATAAAGCATCACGGATGGATCAAAACGGAACATGCGTTCTGCTATCGTGTGGTTGCCCATGAGGTAAATGGTGCACTTATCCGAGTGGCCTGCAAGACCCATTATGGGAGACGTGTCCAATTTCCAGTAGATGAAAAATCCGTGAGGGGCAGAGGCTTGGGCATCGGCAACGACCTCCTCCCAGGTCGCTCGTCGGCGTACAAGATTCCCCGATCTATTGGGATCGAACATGGGCACAGCCCTCTCGAACCTCTGGCAGAACTCATTATAGTCATGGCCGATTTCGAAGGAGAGCCTTTCGACATCATGTTTTGACGCTGAACCGCTACTTTCTGAGAGCATGATGGGATTTCATACCGGCTTGGCTTAAGCCTATGGTAAGGACCCTACCCATGGAAAAGGAATGTTCCTTTCCCTATTCGTTTTCAACATGGTCAATCGATCGCAAGAATCGGAAGAAGAACCTTGTTCCAGCCCAGGAACAAAATGATAAAATGAAACTCGCATTCACTTATCACCATGATCGAGCGGGTTACGGAGGAAGACCTGCCACAGATCCCAATGCTTCATCGAGTATTTGCCGTTCCTGACCGAGAAAGTGAGCGAGTCGGTTACCTTCGTGTTCCTGGAGAAATGGAATAACCGTTGAGGCTGCATTGAGACGCGTCCACGGTGTTCAGAAGACAGAACCGCAAACATCCGCTGAACATCAGAACAGATTGAATAAGGGATGAACACGTTTCACTTGGCGACCATGTACAAGCTTTTCCTGTTCGACATGGACGGAGTGCTGCTGCAGCACAAGTCATCATGGGGGTATTGCCAGGAAGCCATAGGTTGCGATCTCAGGCACTTCTATGATGAGTTCGGGCAGGAAGCTCGAGACGGAAAGGACCTCATCGAGCTGGTGATGCGCAAAATGGCGAAACATGGACTTACAGAGGAGAAATTGATGGAGCTTGCCAGGAAGGCGCCACAGACGAAAGGAGTGGAGAAAGTGTTGAAAACGATTCATGCCAACGGGGGCGTAGTGATGATAATATCCGGCGGTATCGGGGCGTTCGCCCATGAGCTGTCCGATCAATATCCTATGACCTCGTTCGTTTGTAACGAGCTGCATTATGTTGGGAACGATCCCGTCCCGACCTGCGAGATCAAAGTAGGCCATGAAGACAAGGGGAAAGTGGCAAGGAGGATGATGGCTTCCATGGGCGTATCCAAGGAAGAAACGGTAGCGATCGGTGACTACAGCAATGACTGTGCCATGTTCGCCGAGGCAGGATTGAGCATAGCCTTCAATGGCGACGAGGAGGCCAAAGCAGCAGCCACGGAAAGCATCGACAGCGATGACCTATCCGACATCCTGCCGATCATCTATGGGAACAACGGGCAGAAGATCGTGAATGGTTGTTAGTTCATCACCCATCCAAATTATCTTGGCCTTCCCTTTTGGCAATTAACACTGGATCCGTGAATTGCCTATTCTGGATCGCATGCTCTTCGAGGCCCTTCTGTCATTATTATTTGAGAGAGAAGTAAATTCTTTATAGAAGAACTAACAATTTCATTCATGGGTTGTAAACCCTTGGTTGTCTAGATTTGAAAGGAGGTCAATAATGGCAATAACAAGGAGAGAGGACAGATTGGTTCCAGTAGGCTTTTGGAGCCCGAGCGGCATGATGCAGGAAATGGAGAAAATGTTAGATGACTTCAGAACTGGATTCGGAGATATGCCGATCAAGTCATCAGGCGCCCGATTACCTTCGATCGACGTTAGGGATGAGGACGATCAGTATGTTTTGGAGGCGGAACTCCCCGGTATCAAGAAGGATGAGGTTTCGGTGGAGATAGGAGAAGAAGCCGTGATCATCAAGGCGCAGAAGGAAAAAAACGTCCAGGAACAGGGAAAGGGATATGTGCGCAGAGAGAGGGGATACATCTCCTTTTACCGCCAGATACCCCTGCCGGCGGATGTTGACAATTCCGAAGCCAGAGCCAAATTGGAGGATGGCCTGTTGATCGTGACCTTACCAAAGAAGGCCGAGAAGGAAGGCGGCAAGAAGAAGCTGGATATCCAGTAGCTCGATCTCCCCTCCTTCTTTTTCTATACGGTTTCTGCTGGATCCTGAAACCGGCAAGTTTTATTCGGACCTGTTTTCATAATGTACCCGTGTGAGGGAGAATGAGCGATGATCCATGGGGGGACAATCATACAAAAATGAGCAGAGAACTGGAGATAAATGATGACATCCTATGTCGTATAGAGCTGTTGAAATCACTTCAGGAAACATTTATGTGTGAACGCTGCGGCGAATGCTGCAGGCAAGAGTCCATAGCCTTCACTGAAAGAGATGTTCAGAGAGCATCCGAAAAGAAGAATATTTCCCCTCATGAGTTCATAGAAAGATATGGGCTAACTCTGGCGGACCATTCGGTAGAACTGGTTTATTACAGATTGTTCACCGGAACAGGGGAAATTTGTCCATTCAATCATGATCGTGATTGCACCATCTATGATGCCAGACCACAAGTGTGCCGCGGTTTTCCGTTCTTGACCCCGGAAAATGTAGAGAACGCCTTCCATCTGAACAATGAGATATCGCTCTGCGGCAAATGTAAAGCGGCTATTAGCCAGGCGGAAAAGATCTTTAGTGTGATATCCATCCGAACGGATTGAGGATCTGGGATCTATTTCGTTTATGTGCTTTCCTGATCGTTTTTTCGGATTTCAAAAGTGTGCAGAACATAATCGTACGATGGCGCAGGGTATAATCCAAGATCGCCCTTAACGATCTGAACGTCGACTAGTCTATGATGCTGAGACCAATGCCAATATCAAGGCAACGAACATCACAATTCCCGCAGCTCCCCGCACCGCAGTCCATTTTGCGAAACGGTCCAATAATCCAGATATTGTCCTTTCATCCATTTCGGCCTCGCGCACCCTGAATGCTGTGGGCGCAGCCCGACTGGTCCCGAACGCATGCACGATGGCGGCTCCTGCTGCGAGCAGCAACAATGCCATTGTGAAGGATCCTTCGGCTTGAAGGTATCCTCCTATCGCTGCGATGAGCGCCAGCAGGTATGAAAGGATCCCGATCGAACCATACCAATACCTGCCATTAGCTAGATCAGCCGCCTTGAAATAATTCGAATAGGCCATCGCGCCGATTCGTTTCCGAGCTGGGAGCTGCTTGATCACCTGATCCATCCCCGCTCCGGCCAGAATGCCGGTGATGGAGGTCGTAATCGTTACCAGCCCGATGAAAAGAACATCCAATTCCATACCCTTGATATTTGAGTCGACCATCACCGTTATGAAAGTTGTGTCGTTGACCGATCTAAGGCCGCGTTTTGATGAGGAGATAACGAATTGGATCTGCGAACAATCGCAAACTTAGCATTCTGGGATTAACAAACATTGATCGAATAATCCATACTTTACGACGAGTATTAGTATGGGGAGCAGAAATAAACATTAAACATGACCGAACCCACTCTTTACGAACGACTAGGTGGGATATATGCGATCACCTTGGTCGTAAACCGTTTCAGCGATATGGTTGTCGAGAACCCGAAGGTCGGCAAGGGCTCGCAGAACCAGGCATTGAACGAATGGTCCACCGACAAGCTGGATAGATTACCGGGCCTAAAGTACATGAGGTCGCTTTGGGTGGCAGATGTCTCTGGCGGTCCGTTCGAATACACCGGTAAAAAACTGGATGAGGCGCACGCAAATTTCCGCATAAAACCGGATGAATTCGACGAGGTTGCCGCGGAGCTCAGGCGGGCTCTTGAATATTACAATGTGCCAGAACGAGAAAAGGAAGAGGCGATGGCCGCCTTCATTGCGCACAAGGATGAGGTAACTTCTGGATCAAGAATTGTGATGAAAGCGTAAGACAGTGTTCCATGAAGGACGCCCAGGGCGTCCTGGTATCGAATCGTGTCGATAGTGTTAACGCGCTTCCTAAGTCCACGGAACTCGGATGACCGTTTCAGAACCGATGGTCATGATTTCAGACCACATATTGAGTCAACGAAGATAGAAGAAGATTGTGCCGACTCGCCTGTGTGAACTATGTGTGGGGGAGAAGGGGAGTTTCAATCGACGAGTCGGTATAGATCAAGATGCCCCTTGACCTTTGATTGAACTTCCTTTCTAATTACGAATCTACATCCGCGGATTATAAACCTCAGCCTGTCATTATCATTATTGATTCCGGTTCGGGTCCGAATGGCTAAGTCATTGGGCAGCATTAGAAAACAAGAATTCGCGCGTTTCCGGAATTCTCCACTCCAATCGATCGAACTGATTTTGATGAACAGAAGATCTTCTTATAGGCAAAATGAATAAGGGCTTCGAATCTGCAATCGGGTGATTAGTGTTAGTGTATAAATATATACTAAAACTTAATATTCGGTAAATATTTCATAGAATTAGTTGTTCTGAAGTAAGGCGCCTCCATACATTTTTTCAATTTTGATAATAATAACCATAACATTAAGAAATCAATCGACTAATTTTGATGGTCGTAATAACATGATCATCGACCTGAACAGTTTGAGTGAAGACTACCACAAAGTCCACAAATTGCTCTATTCGATTTCTGGAAAAAACAAGATGCCATACAAGGGATCCTATCCGAAAGGTGACCTGATAACGGCCATGGGGTAGGGATTGATCATGGCTGTCCGCAAGAAGTTGGTTGACAGGGTGGCCGAACAGATCGCGGAAATGACGACGGACCAGTTCATCGTTTTGGACGTTACGAACGCCCTTGTGAGTTGCAGCGGCAAACCCCTCGCCACTAATGCCGAGGTCAGCTCGATCATGAGATGCTATGGGCTCGCCCGGAACACCGGCGTCATGATCAAACGCGGTGATGCCACCTTCACCCTTTGGGAAAAGTCCATCGACCATTCCCGGCTCAAAGGGAACAAGAAGAACGATGATGGAAATGGAGTCAGAGCATAGTGACGGATAGCCGTTCTCTCATCGATCAAGATGGAATGGCTCACATACTCTTCTTCACACTCTAGATGCTCAACTCAAATCAGCTATTGGGCTCATACTGCCTGATGATACGAGCTGGAGCGCTGTGGTTAACTGTGCTTGAATACCACGACGATGATGGTGTCAACTGAACCGATGGATCCTCCTAGGTTCACGGTCCCAGCAACGAAAGCAACGATGGTGCTACCTACACCGATACGTTGGCCGCCATCCTTGTAGATGGCCACTCTCTAGGTATTATCTCCATTCCGACAACGACCCGCTCTTTGTTGGAGAGCTCGCTGATCAGCTTCTTGAGTGGAGAAGGCAATTTTCTGACCGAGGTGGATACTTCCGCCTTTTCTGCCTTGGCAAGGTCCGACCCCTCGTAGACAATCTCCAGCTCGTAAAAACCGTGGAGCTCCTGTTCGCAGATATCCTTCACCTTCCTGATCGCATCCTGAGATCGCAACGTTATCCCGTTGACGTACAGTCTCAGTATGTATTTCAGGCCGTTTTCATAAACGTATTCCGTGCCGATTTCCTTCATAGATAGCACTGATCCCATCCCTATCAACGGCTTTGCCCTCGAGACTACTTGTACTTTTTGGAGGTATAACCGAGTGGCAAATTAATGGACGAATTCCTTCATTCTCTTGACAAATAAAAGTGTCTCCCCGATCGGAAGAGGAAGCAGAAGGAAAAGTTGAAAAACCATTGGAGCGCTTCTATGCCGGTTCAGAGAATCTGACTTTTTGTGCATGCTTCTGGCCGCCCCATCGAATCCTTTGATCCGACCTGATCGATTGGCCGTCGGAATAAGGAACTCGCTGTCATCCGTGAGGTCATCCATTCCCAAGGCTTCCCCCCAATGTTTCGTGCCCTTTACTCATGGATCGTTCTCCATTGAATCTCCGCAGCGAACGAGAGCAGTTTTGTCGATTGAGGTGCATTGAAGCCCTATTCTGGAAGAAGGGCTCCAAATAATATATCTGCAAGGAGATGAAGTGTCAGGTCCGCGATCTCATGAGCATCACCAGTCCAACCAAGTTCCAGATATCTATCATACTGTTCTTTTCCCGGATCGGCCGGAGGTTCATCTATCCCCGTTTCGTGGAAGAGATGGGGCTGAAGGGTGGAGAAAATGTTTTGGATTTTGGGTCAGGTTGGGGGGACAATGAATACTATATCGCCCCAAAGCTGAACACTGGCGGAAGGGTGACCGCTATGGACGTCTCTGAGGAGTGGCAAGAGGTGGCTAAAAACAGGCTAAGGATGTTCCATAACGTCGATTTCATGCTTTCGGACGTAAGGACCTCGTCCTTGAAGGACGGCTCGTTCGATGTAATCGTGGTAAGTTATGTGCTTCACGACATCCCGCAGGAAGAAAGAGCGGAAATCGTCACGAACCTGGTCAGGAAAATGAGGCCGGATGGCTTCCTTCAGCTCAGGGAACCGACCGGAAAGCATCACGGGATGCCCGTGGATGAGATCAGGTCGTTGATGAGAAAGGCAGGCATGAGGGAAACCTTTTCAAAGTTTAAGAGGAAAGAATTCAGAGCCCGTTATGCCCTGACCGATCGCTCTTCCTGAGACGAAAAAAGGGAATGAAGCATCTCTTAATAAATATTCAAGAATGCTAAGAATGGGCAACGCGGAACCGTCCGATGGTTACCGAAAGAACCATATGATGACCGACCCAAGTTATCCCAGGGCTCTGAAAATGTTACTAATTGATGTGGATGGCATCAAATTGAACTACCAAGAGAAAGGGAATGGACCCATTGTTATCATGGTCCATGGAATACCGACCGATTATCGTGTATGGGGAGAACAGGTCGAGGCCTTATCGCCGTCATTCCGGACCGTCTCCTATAGTCGTCGGTGCGCCTTCCCCAACCGGAACAAGGATTGTGCGAACAGCACAGTTGAGAACAACGCGAAGGACCTGCAAGGACTGATCGACAGCCTTGGAGGGGGACCAGTACATCTTATCGGCCATTCCTATGGTGCAGCCGCAGCGGCATATTGTGCCTTGAAAAATCCATCCCTGGTCCGCAGCATGGTGCTGATAGAACCATACCTGCCGACCATGGTCCTGAAGGACCCGGACAGTAGTATCCAAGGGTTCTCATTGTTATTGAGGAAGCCCTCGGTGGCGTTGTCGGCGCGAAAAGCAACCAAGAACAACCGGGCGATGTTCAAGGAACTCGACCGGAAGAACTACGACAGGGTGCTGCAGATGTTCCTCGACGGCCTGCAGGACCGGCCGGATATGATTAAGCAATACTCGGCAGGGAACATTGAGATGATGAGAGCTAACGTCACGACCGTGGGTGAGCTGAGGACCGGCTACGCCCAATTCACCAAGGAAGATGCGATACGTGTGACCCACCCAACCCTATTGCTCACAGGAGAACGATCCATAAAGGCCTTGCAGGCGATAGTGGAGGCACTGCATGATTCGATGCCGAACAATCTCATGATAAAGGTCAAGGATGCCGGGCATCTGCCGCACATCGAGAACCCTGAGGAATGCAATAAGCTGATCTTGAAATTCCTCACGGAGCACAACGATTGATGTTGGGCTCAAACATGACAGGGACGGGATAGGCGCGTTCATCGATGGGAAGAAGCTCGCTCTCAGGATCTGCTCGTTATCACCTTGATGGGATACCATGTCTCCTGGCAGAGCGGCCCTCATATCGATGTTAGTCGTTCTTCCCGGATCGATATCCTTCCTTACTTTGATGAGGGGAAAGGATGGATGACCTACCAGACCCGCCTATGATGGTCGGACGGACCATCTTACAAATGCCTTGGTATGCATCCTTGCCATCTCGCAGGCCACAAACCCAGCACCTGGCATCTGCGAAACCTTATCTGCGGGACGAAGCGTTCCGTTTACATCTCACGGGAAAACGGATCTCATGTCATCCAGGATTCAGCGGGAAAAGGAAACCATTACTGTCATGGTCAAGATCTACTGCCGGGCACACCATGGGAAGGGAGGGCACTGCAGGGAGTGTAGTGAGCTCGTCGACTATGCCACGAACCGCTTGTCCAAATGCCCGTTCCAGGAAGATAAGCCGACCTGTTCAAGATGCACGGTCCATTGCTACCGTCCTGACATGCGGGAAAGCGTAAGGGAGGTCATGCGCTATTCCGGCCCAAGGATGATCGTATACCATCCCATCATGGCGGTCGTGCACATGGTGGACGGCAGGATGGTCCGGAGGAGTCCGAAAAAGAACCAACTAGGATGAAATTGCCAAAATGCGAACCACGCAAGATATGTGCATGTTAAAAAATGTGAAGTCAGCCGATCCGCGGCTGACCTATGCGAAAAAAGGTGAGCTGTGTTCAGCCCTTGTTCTTGATCATGATGACTTCGATGATCTTCATTGCCTGAGCCTCTGGGATACCCATTAGCTGCTGGACCTTGGTCAGGATGTCCCTCTCGGTCTGGTCAACGTCCCCGTCAGCGAATGCCAGATCGGTTGCGACGGCGAAGGCGGTCTGCTTCATGTCCTCTGGTAGTGACTCGTTCGCCATCTTGACCAAGCCATCCAGCCCGTTCTTCTTGATGGTGTTCACGAGCTTGTTTAGCATCGCATTCATGTCCTTGTCGCTGAAGTTGGCGAATATCTTCATCCTGGACAATCCCACGATGAAACCGCGTGCCTCCTCCTCGGTGATGACACCGTCAGCGGCGATTGCTGCAAAACCTACGGCGGCGAATGCCTCTTCCTTGCTCAGCTTTGCCTTGTCCTCTTTCGGTCCCATTACTTTGTCGAACAGTCCCATGTTGATACCTCTGAATTCCTTTGTTGAGGCTCGAACATGACCGGAGCTAGCTACCCAGTTCCGATCGATGTTCCAATCGAGTCTTCGGCCAGATTCCCAATTCCTTGAATAAGGTTTTCGATTCAACAATGCATCTTTGAAATAATGGCGAAAGTGTTTTAACCTGAGCCAGGTAAGCCGTCGACCATACTCATGGGCATGACGGATGTTAAGGATGGCCAAAGGCCACTCAATAATTCCGGTTCAGCATCTTCTGGTATTCCGATTCGGCCATCCTTTCAAAATAGTTGGAATGGCGGAAGAGGGTGAGGCCGTTCGCCGCTACACCCAGGCCCCAGAACAACAGCACGAACAGGAACCAGGGAAATCCTCCGCCATCGGCATACCACATCCCGAAGAGTATCGTGTTCACGATCGCATACGCGCCCAGGTCCGTGTAGAACCGGATCTTGGCTTCCACCCTTTTCCTCGCCCGCACCACAAGCTCCTCGTCCAGGGTCATTGAGGCTCCTCCACGTTGCGGACCGCGGTCTTATCTGCATGACGATTCCTCAACCAGCAGACAGTATGGTTGAATGGACACGCCCCTGAGTAGTGGAATCTTCCATCTGCATCCTTGCGCCACCTGCTCTTGCGGACCGCCTTTCCCTTTTCGCTTCGTACCAATCTGTTCTCAGTCTTCATTTTTCTCTCTCCTTCCAAGGCGTGCTCAACACGCTGAGGAAGGATTCAGCACCAGGAGATTTGAGGTCATGTTTACCTGGTCCGCTGTGGAAGTGGAAAAAGAACAACGACAATGACCGTTTTCTCCATCATGCCCTGCTAGAAATGGTAGTCCGAACACCGCCTTCAGATATCTAGATGTCCAGCTAGGCTTCCCTCTTTAGGGCCGCCCTCTCCTTAAGAAGCCTGTCCCGCCAAGTCTCGAACTGCCATTCTTTATGCACCATCGATGTCCTGACATCGACGACGCGCTGGTCCCCTCTCACCGCTTCGATGAATTCCTGTTGCTTAGCGATGGTCGGTGCCCAACAGTAACCGCACACATAGTCAAGCATGTTGCTGTGGATCAAGGTAAGTATGACCCGTGACCCGAATCTCTGGTTGAGCGTTGAAATATACTGCGCCTTGTCCACGCCTGGTTTCAGATCGATCCTTAGGACGAAATCGGCCCCTCCTGAGTAGGCCGGATTCCAGACCAGCGTGTATTCTATCGCGCTTTCTTTCTCCATCTGTTCGATGTGATTCCTGATGGTCTTCGGGGTGATCCCCGTCTCCTCTGCAATATCGACCACCAGTTTGCGGGAGTTGTGGTGAAGGGCGTTGATGATCCGATAGTCGATCCGAGATAGCTCCCGGTTACCGGTATACTCCTTTTCGAATAATTCGTTCCCAACGAACACCCTTGCAGATATGGTCACCTTAGGCTGCTGCATCTGGAGGGCGGTCCTGATATGCTCGACGGTCGGACCGAGGTCGGAGATCTCACGAAGAAGGAGGGACGCTGTGGTCAGGTTGGCGGAGGAAACGAGGATGCTGACGATGGATCCGCTCTTCTCCAGCTTTCCTGCCACAGCATCAACGGATCTGCATTCGCATATTCCTTCGACCTGGGCGGTCATGGCCTTGAGATATCCATTGGATATGTTCGCGGTGAATTCCTTGATGATACCCTCTTCGATGAGGGACTCGACCCGCCGATGGACCGCGGCGACAGTGAGGCCGAGGGCATCAGCGAGATCTCTCTGCGATAGCCTGGAGTTGTTGAACAATTGCTTGCAGATTAGCAGGTCGGTATCGTCCATCTCTTCAATATAAAGAAGGTCTAGTGAGTAAATAGTTGTGTTCTCATCGATCGGGGGGACTTCAATTCCCTCAATCGCCCATCGATCAGAAATAAGATCCTGAATTCAATGGAATAAAACATGGCAATCTTTATGATTCTGCAACAAAGTAACATCTGATTAATGGGGAAATGGAGGGGTAAAGCCGTGGGACTGATCATCATTTTGATGATCTGTCTACTCTCGATATCGTCGGTTGGAAATGTCGTCTTGGAGGATATCTTATCGTCCCAAGCGAATGAGGATGCCCTATCACTAAGCGGATCTGAAGGAAGTCTATCCTCCAGCGCCATGAACATTACAGGATCTGGAATAATCTGGAGGACCAATCTGGAAGGCCCATATGGTTTGGCGATCGCACCTGACGGGACCAATTATGTGACTAACTTTAGGGATAGATACTTTACAGATCCCTATCTCGAGGCCAGGACCTGGGATGGCAAGATGAAATGGTCGACCCACATCGGTGATTATAGGGCTGGCAGTCCAGTCATCGGTCCGGATGGCAATGTGCGCATAATAACGTCGAACCTGACCACCAGTGCCGTCCTGATGGATCTAGATCGGAACGGAACTCTCCTATGGAAATATGTGTTCGAAGGCAGCCCTGAGCACAACTATTTCTTGTCTGACCATCCAGTCATCGATAACAGCAATACCTCTTATATTGCAGTATCAGAATATACTTTAAGTTCGTATTACCAAAATAATTCTCAAACCCAAGTCGTTAACGTATCTAGTTATCTTTGTGCGATCTCGTCAAACGGCGAGGTGAAATGGAAACATACATTCAATTCCATCGATCCGAGCGGATATAGCCAAACCGTTGCGGCCGACATAAGTGGGAACCTGATATATGCGCTAGCCGACAATGATCATCTATACGCTTTGGACAAGAACGGTATCGAGTCTTGGAACGTGACCTTCCCCTCGAGTTTCTCATATGGCTCAACCCACGGGATATTCGTTTCACCTGATGACGCTATCTATGTGACCTCGGATTATTCGGTCTGGGCAGTGGATCCCCAAGGCAGCCTTTCATGGAATCGAACATTCGTGGCCAGTATCGGTCAGGGCATAGGGACAGGAGGTCGGGGCGAGTTGTATGTTTATGTGAACACCAACGATTTCGCATCGCCAGCAGCTCTCTATTCATTCGATGCCAATGGGACCCGGCTTTGGAAGGTGGAGAGCGGCTCTTACTCCTCCAGCCCGATCATCGTTGATAAGGCAGGAACAGTGATCTACGGGGTCAACGGGATCCTTCATGCGGTGGACCGGAATGGAACCAAGCTCTGGTCCTATGACGCGGGAGAAAATGTTAGGAGCACTGGCCTGGATGGAGAGGGAAGGTTGTTCATTCTGACCTACTCGTCCCTAGCGGTTTCCAATGGCATTCCGAAGGTTACCTGGATCGACTGGATCGTAAGGAACCCGATATGGGACCTTGTCATAGTGATCGTGTTGCTTGCGATCGTCTATGTTGGGGTTGTCTATCGCCGTCGTAAGAAGAATCCACCAAAAGAGTGAACGCCTTAAGGCGGGTCTGAACGATCGAGGACCTTTTTCTGCCCATTTTCACCCATCTTAGGTCTATTTTTCACCAATACCAAGTTACATATACTCTATGTAACCTTATGGTGATTATGGTGATATAGGTGATAATTACACCGGCAAGCGTGGACCCAGAATATGTTTGGCTGAGGAAGGGAGAGGCAAAAGGCTATCCATCGGTGGGTGCGGACCGTGAGGATGAAAACGCAGAACGAAAGCGGACCTCTTCATGTGTTTATGGTGCCAATGGCGATGCAATGGGCAGGGTGAAGAGTGCAGAAAAGTCCGTTCCTCTAGGTTCCATCGGTGTTGCCATGCAGTCTCTAGGGCTCATTTGGCTCCTGTCGGCCTTAGGTTTCAACATCCCATGGTATTCTGTGTTCCCCGCGGCCACCATGATAGCCGGAGGAGTTTTAATTCTCAGAGCTATTATCCATGACCGGAAAAGGATCAAAACGGAGGCTTTCAGTGACCGACGTAACCATACGAGGAATTGAAGATGATACGTATTCTCAGTTCGCGGCCGAGGCCAAGAAGCGTGGCATACCGATCGGGGAGTATACCACGATCGCCATGAAGGCGATGATAGCCACCTCCGCCGCGCCGGTCTATCATATTGGCAACATGGAACATTTGTCAGTGTCCAAGGGAGACCTTGAATCCATAGAACTGCCGGTGATCCTAAGCAACATCGAGGTCCTAGAATTCGATGACACTGTAGACTGGCCAACCTTCAACAGACAGGTCAAGGAGATAAACAACGTGGAACTGATCCGGGTGCACAGATCCCTGTCGAAGTTTCAGGTTCTTACGAAGGCCAAGAATGTGGAAACCATAGAATCCAGATAATGGTGATAAGAGGAATGGATGGGAATGGGTCTCATGTCCGGGGACTTTCACGGCCATTCTGTCATGATAACATTGAAGAACCGCCCATCTCACCTGATCCTGTTATTCATGGAATATGTGGGAGCCTTTCCTTCATCCCCGTTGGATACAACATGACGGTGGCTCCTTCTTCGCGCAGGCCAAGGTGCATGACCGTTAACGAGTCTTGAGAACCACGAAGCCCCTTCCCGATTCCATTCGGAAAGAAAATAGATACTGAGTTCGTGGTCTTTGGCGGTGCTATATTTGGACTGCTCCATGATCAGCGGATTTGGAATCATGATTCATTGGCAGCAACTTGCAGACGATGAGCTATGCGCCGCCCGAGGACGGCACATCCCATGCATGATGTTAATGAAACCGCGTTCTGCTGGAGACCGCACGAACCGCCCTCGGGCGGCGTAACAAGTATATCCTCACACGCGAAATGGACACTCATGCAGATCATCGATGCAAAGCTCAGGATCAGGCACGATTCCACCATGTGCAAGATCTCGAACGAATATCCTGACACCCGAATGTTGGTGTGGTGCAACGGTTCAAGCGACGTCCTACAGCTCTCCTCCGGAAAGGACTCCCTGGACGAGGTCATGGAGTCCTTGAAGAAGGTAACCTGCATCCAGGAATTGATGAAGGAGAAGGGCTCCGCTGTGACCATGGTGACGACATGCGCCTGCGACGGGGTGAGTCTTCCAGGAATAGCAGAAAAGGCAGGCTGCCTTTCCATCGGACCTTCCACCTATTCCGGAGGATGGGAGATGCTGCGTCTGTTCGCGCCGAACAAATCCGCCCTTAGGGACTGCATATCCCAGCTGAAGCTATACGGCGAGGTGGAGGTCGCTTCCATGAAGGTCCGCAGCGAATCAGGCGCCCTGATCGACATGGGGATCGCCCCACTACCGTTCTTTGGAGGATTGACCGAAAAACAGATCGAGGTCCTAGTATCGGCGTATGAACATGGCCTGCTGAGCGTTCCTGCCCGGAATAAGATGGACCACGTGGCAGAGAAGATGGGCCTCTCTAGGTCGACCTATGGGGAACATCTGCGCAAGGCGGTGCAGACCCTGGTGGAGAACTCGTACCCGGTGCTGAAGCTTTACGCCCACCCATACGCCAACCCGGGTGGGATGGAAGCGGACGATGGAAAGTGATCGTCAATACCTCTACATCAATGAACGGCCAACTTAGGCGGGCGATGGGCAGTCCCTGCTTTCCTTTCCCATCAGATATCCGCCGAAGACCATCAGCCAGAGGATGGATGGATAGACGATCATCCTTTCTGTTCCGCCGTGACCGATGGAGCCGAAAAGATCGATGATCCCCGAGTCGCTCACGAACATGACGGCGATATAGACCAGTCCGATCAACCCTAAGATGATGGAAAGGTGCTTCAGAGGCCAGCTGAGCATACCCGCCACGGCGATGGCCTGCAGGTTGAAGAACAGGAACGCCACCAACGCGAATATGCCATGAAGACCGGGGGTGTTCAGGGTGAATATGCCGACGCCCATGGCCCCGATTCCGGCGATGGTGAACATGGCCAGGACATAGCGCCGCCGGTGGGATTGGTAATAGAGATATCCACCGGCGATGTTCAAGATGCCGACAACGAATATTGACGCATTGAACAAGAGACTGGACTGGCTGATGATTCCGAGATCGCTTATGGCGTTGGCGTTCATGCTATACCCGGGGGCGATCGCCTCACAGATCATCAGGATGGTCATGAACCAGGCCGCGCTAACGAAGAACAGTATTCCGGCCAGGCTCTTGTTGCTGAGGTTCATGACCGCTAAATTCAAAAATGAATTATTAAATCTACTGACGGGCGAACTTCTGATCCTACCTAGGAGATATTTTGCCCTTCAGTCCTCTACTGGCATGGCTTAGAATCGTATCAAGGTCGAAGGTCCTTCTTCAAATCAGTGTTTCAAAGGGATAGCTTTAATATCCCACCAGTTCAAATTCTATTGCGAGTACCAAAAAATGAACGAGAACAACAACATAAGCCGCTTTACGCTGCTGGAAAAGACGCTGGAATCAAGAGCAGGGTTCAATGAGGAGACCGCACAGGAGGTATCCCTTAGGATCCTGAACTACTTCGGGTATCATGATGAGATAATCGACAATGCATTGAGCCAAGAGGACCGAAAGCTGTTCTACTATCTCCAGGACATAGACCTGCTGCAGACGCATTGGGAGGAGACACAGCTAGCCAGCGGAAGGAACTGGCGCATATTCTATTGGGGGCTCAACCTGGAACGGCTCAGGGAATGCGAGATCAAGCTGAGCAAGAAGGTGGAAGACTCAGACGTCTACATGTCGCTTCCGGAAACGGCATGGAACAAAGAGCATTTTCCCGCCCAGACCTGAAGGTCTCAAAACCAATTTATTCCGGGTCCTGCATCATTGGACCGTGAAGTTCTGTTATTGTCCAGAATGCAAGGAGCTGCACCCCAAGAACTGGTATAGCGGGCGCTCGTGCGAAAGGTGCGACGGGACATGTACCGTTATCATCATCCCCCCATCCCTGGCCGGTTATCTGATGTATGTGTTTAGCGCCCTGGCGGTCGTTCTCATCGTAGTCTTCCTGCTGGACACCAAGTGGGCCCTGTCTGACCTTTCCGTTCCACTCATCTTTGCAGCCATCATCGCCGGGTTCGCATGCTCGTTCATCGAGATCGGTCGGGGCACTCGGCTGGCATATGAGCGGGTCCAGAAGAAGGTCTAAGCATACCGGACCGTCAGCACGTAGCTGCATGGACCCGAAGGAGAGGCGACCGATAGGCTGGAGACAAAGATGTCGTCACCTACCGCACTCTGGTTTCCGCTCCCGAAAACATAACGGTACTCCCCTGACGAACACCTCCACTCCGCCGTGAACTGGGGTTGGAACAGACCCTGGAGCGTCGATTCGATCTCGGAATGGATCCTATCGGGGAGCGGTTTCTTGATGAACAGCAGGGTGCCGATGGCGTCCGAGACCGGCATGAACCGTTCCGATGATTCCGACCAGGAGCGAAGGGTCGTGCTCAGCAGGACGGCGTGACATTTCTCCACATACGCCTGCACATCCTGATCGATGCCGTGGACAGGAGTGAAGGCGACCAGGACGGTCACGGACACGACCGACATCACCGTCAGGAACATGAGCGCGTCGAAGAGCGCTGCCATGCCGGACCTGCCCGGTCGTCTCATCGCCATACCATCACCGTGGCCTTGGCGGCGTGAACCGTCCGATCGGTCATGGAAAGCGTCAACGGGACCGAAATAGAGCAGGTCTCGTTCTCAGGGCTCAGCTCTCCCATTCGCACCAGGACCTTGGAAGCTGCGCCCATGGTGATGTCCTGAAGCAGGATGGAATAGCCGTTGATCTTTGGACCGGCATGCAAGAGCGATGGATTGAGCGATCCAAGGGATGAGTTCTGAAGGACATCCCCTTCGAAGAAAGGGGGTCCGAGCGAGAACACCTGGTCGGCAAGCGACCTGCAACCGTCATGGAGGGAGTTCTGTCCTGAATCGCGCCTCAGGTCGATCCCGACGAATGCCAGCGAGGTGGTCACCAGGATCACTCCGCAGATGACCACCATCATCGCCAGGACCGACTCCATGAATCCTCCAATACCGGTCCGGCCGGGACGCCGACCTCCGGTCCGCTTGACCATGGACGAGCGATCTGATGAGATCCTCTAGATTGTAGCGACTACAATGAACCTACCTTTCACGGTACGCCGTTCTGATAGTGGGCGGAGGTTATCGGTCCGCACTTCTTCCTCAGGACCGCCTTGCTGTCCAGGTCCCTCCCCTGGAACACTTTGGCGGCCAGCTCGGCCAGGTCCGGATGCCTGCGGCGCAGGTCCAGGGCGAAAGAATCGATGCCCATGTCCTCCATCTCCTGCAGATAGTCCAGGAGGAACAGGTCCGATGAGTTCGTTATGTGGGCATAGCCGTCCGTGTCACGGTAGACCTGGAAACGCTTGCCCAGATGGTCCATCAGGAAACCTTCTTTCAAAGACGGGTCCTTGGTGATCATCAGTTCCACCCTGCCGAAAGCCAGCACCTCCAAACGGCCGTCGTAATGCTGTACCGTCTCCCAGATGTCATCATGCGACAGTTCCACCGACATAGTCTGCTGGAAGAGCCTGGGGATCGTCATCGAGTTGAAGAAGTTCATCGAGTGGTGGCCGTACAGACGCCGGTCTCCGTATTGATGGGCCTGGCCTACATTGCATACCATTATGGAGCTGTCCTCCAGCAACGGCATCTCCACCGACACCCGGGGCATGATCGGGACGAACTCCTGGCCGGCGTCCGTACACATGGCCCGGGCCTCGTCGATCTGTTTGTTCCGCTCGAAATAGATGCGGTCGGAGAACGGCAGGACCTTCTCCAGCACCTTGAGGCTCGATGCGTACACGGACATCTCCGCCTGCCTCGGCTGGCGCCGGTGCTTCGCCGGGCGGAGCTGGACCGGACGTCTCGTGGCGGTGAGCTCGGGGAACTGCATGGTATCGATCATCTTTCGCATGGAGTCGAACTCCCGGTCCTTCGTCTTGTATACGGTGAACTCGCCCACCTCCATCTTGAACGGGGAGCGCAGGTACACCGTTCCATCCCTGGTGCTGCTCTGCTCTTTGACCTCGAAACCGGCCAGCTTCTCGCTGCCCCGGTACATGGTGATCCCGTCGCCAGGAAGGACCTTGTCGGTCTTCAGCGCCAGCCTTGTTCCGTCGGAGACGGCCTTGCCCAGAGGAAGGCCGCGTGAATCCGCGTACTCCCGGGCCATGACATTCGTGTCCATCAGGTAACCGCGCGAGAAGCCCCGGTTGAACACCGTTTCCAGCAGTTCGCGTTCCCGCGGCGTGATCAGCTCGCGGTCGCCCGCCTGGGCCCTTTTGATGACCGACTTGTATATCTTGGTGGCCACGTAGACGTACAGCGGATTGCGCATCCGGCCTTCGATCTTGATCGATTTCACGCCGATGCGCAACAGCTCTGGGATCGCCTCGATGCCGAACGTGTCCGCAGTGCTGAGGAGGTAGCCGCGCTCATCCCCGAGCTCGTACTCCTTGCGGCAGGGCTGGGCGCACAGCCCGCGGTTACCGCTCCTGCCCCCGAGCATGCTGGAGAACAGGCATTGTCCGGAGACGCAGTAACACAGCGCCCCGTGGACGAAAACCTCGAGGCCGACCTTGCTTCCCTCCTTGATCTTACGGATCTGGGCCAGGGACAGTTCCCGGGCCAGGATGACCCGCTCGATGCCCTCTTCCTGGGCCCATAGCGCCCCTTCGATAGAATCGATCCCCATCTGGGTCGATGCGTGCACCGGCATCTTGATGCTCTCTTTGATGAGGCGGAGAAGACCGCGGTCCTGGACGATGACCGCGTCCGCGTTTATGGAACGCAGCATGTCCACGTACGAGGCGGCCGTTTCCAGCTCGCTCTCCTTGATCAACGTGTTGACGGTGACGTACACCTTGACGTGATGGTCATGGGCGAGCTTGATCGCAGAGCGCATCTCCCCATCATCAAAATTCTCGGCCAAACGCCGGGCGCCGAAGTCCTTCCCGCCCAGGTAGACCGCGTCCGCTCCTCCGATGATGGCCGCCTTCAGGGCGTCCTTGTATCCTACCGGCGCTAACAGCTCCACGTTGTCGGCTATGCACTTCTTGGCTTAAATGCACGGCAATATCCGAACGTAGGCGTAGCTTACAGTTAATTGTTAATGGGATTACCCCGGACGCTGCTCATCCGCATCAGATAGAATGAGGGCAAAGCGAGTATTGGTTGCAAAGAGGCCGGCCGTCCAGACGTTGGAGCCGAAGAGGACCGAATGTGTTTTTACGCGGTCAGAGGACGGCCTTCTGTTCGATTGCCGTGGCTGTCCCCAGGGAAAGGACCTGAACGACGTCGTCTGCCTGAAACGGGTCATCTCTGTCCTCGCCGATCAGACTGAAGTGAACGAGGTCGTTCTTTCCGGCGATTGGGAATCGCTTTACCGCGAGGGCTGCGTCCGGGTCCTGAACGCCTATGCGGAACTGGTCCGGGCCTGCCGCTGCGGCAGCCTGGCGGTCCAGGGCGGTGAGCAATGCCAATCCTGCCCGAACGACCCGAGGAAGCTTGTGGCCGCGATCGCCGACCGGGCACCGCTGCCCTGGGATGACCTCCGCCGCCGGGCTTCGTCGGCCGCCGTCCGTCCGGGCTGCTATGCCTGTGCCGCTTCCGCCGCTTCTCTGATGACCCGCCTGGAAGCCATCTCCAAAGGGATCGACCGCATCGTCGCAAAAGAGGCCTTCCGCATCGTGGGGGTCTCGGAATGATGCCCCGGATCATAGCCGAGCAGGTCACCGTCCGTCAGCCGAACGAGGTTCCGCGGGGAGTACGCCAGTTGCTCAACCGTGACCGGATGAAGCGCCCGCGCTTTTCCCAATGCTGGACCCTTCCCTCGCAGGCCAATGGTCTGACGGCCATCGATGCCTACGCCGTCTCGGATTCGCAGGTCCAGATACTTACGAAGGGCACTCAGACATTCTACCATGTCTCTCCCTGGGAGTACAACATCCCCAAGGAATGGTCGCTAGCGGTGCAGGAGACCATAGATGCGGTTTCGAACTGCCCCCCTGCCGACATCTCACGCTCCTATGAAGAGCTGCGCAGATACGTCCGCGAGACCGCCACCCGTACCATCAGCAGGATCGCCCAGAGGGATCGTGTCGATCTTGGTTCTGATGAGAAGGAAAGGACCTCGATCATCGATAAGCTGGCCAACGTCACCGCCAGATACACCATCGGACTGGGGCTGTTCGAGGTCCTTCTGGGCGATGACCGGATCGAGGACATCTACGTCGACGCTCCGAGCCAGGACAACCCGATCCATGTGACGGTGGGCGGGATTAAGGGCAGCGGTACGGTGGTCCGCTGCCAGACGAACATCGTGGCCTCGGGCAACGAGATCGAGGGACTGGTCTCGCGTTTCCGGCAATACAGCAGAAGGCCGTTCTCCGAGGCCTTCCCGGTCCTCGAGACCGACGCGGTCGGGTTCGACGCCCGGGCCACGTTCATCGGCAAGCCCCTGTCGCCCAACGGTACGGCCCTGGCGCTGAGGAGACATGCGCGCAGCGTATGGACCCTGCCCAGGTTCATGTACAACGGAACGATCGACGCCATGACCGCCGGTCTCATCTCCTTCCTCATCGACGGCCGGAGCACCATTCTTTTCTGCGGTCCGCGAGGCTCAGGCAAGTCCTCCCTGCTTTCCGCATCGCTGTTCGAGTTCCCTGTCAGCCAGAGGATCCTGACCATCGAGGATACCATGGAACTTCCCTGCCGCCAGATGCAACGCCTGGGATTCAAGGTGCAATCGATGCTGGTGGAGAACCGGATGGGTCAAGACCGGGCGGACCGAACGGACGAGGCTTTGAGGGTGTCGTTGCGATTGGGCGAATCGGCCATAGTGCTCGGGGAGGTTCGCGGCAAGGAGGCGATGACCCTGTACGAGAGCATGCGGACCGGCAAGGCCGGCTCGTCAGTGCTGGGAACCATCCATGGCGACTCCGCGCGATCGGTCTTCGAGCGCGTGGTCCACGACCTGGGCATCTCCGGTGAGGCGTTCAGCGCCACGGACATGGTGATCACCCTTGGTCTTAACCGGATCGCCGGGGGTCAGCGCCAGGAGCGCAAGGTCGTGGAAGTGGCGGAATGCGCCAGGAGCCGCGGCGTCGGGGAGTTCAACAGATTGGTGGTCTATGACAACAACTCCGCAACTCCGGTGTTCGACCGTTCGTTCACGTCGGAGTGCATTTCCCGGATAGCCTCCTCATGGAACATCAGTTACGAGGAGGCGATGCTCAACATCGAGAGCCGGGCACGGATGAGGCAGGCCCTGGTCGACGCGGCCTTTGCGGGACGGACCGATTTCCTGGGACCGGAATGGACCTGCAAATGCAACGAGTTCTTCTGGAGCCGAGTGGACTCGAAGGAAAGGGACTACGACGCCATGGTCAGGGATTTCACCCAGCTGATCTCAAGGGGAATGTGAGGATGTCTCCCCTGGTCCGAACGGAACGGAGAACGCCGTCGTGGTTCTGTTCGATGTTCAAGTCGAAGCGGACCGATGCCCAGCTTGATTGGATGAGGAGGCATAGGGTGACCGAGGAAGCCCTGCGCACCCGGGCATATACCGCTTTCATCACGGTCGCGGCCGTCGGCATGGTCTTACTCGCTTCGATGGGCATCATGTTCGGGCCTACCATCCTTTCCTACCTCGTGATCCCCTTCCTGCTGACCATGGTCATCATTCCTTCGTTGATCATCGGTTCTCCCTCCAACGGTACAAAGCGGGAGGAGCTGGATATGCTTCGTGAGTCACCGAACGTCATAGGGGCGATGTCGATGAGCATGCAGCTCCAGCCCTCCCTCGATCGGGCGGTGGCCTTTGCGTCGCAATATGAGGACGGATCGTTGAACCAACGTCTCAGGATCCTGCTATGGCAGGTGCTCACCCGAGTACGCTATGACCTGCCCACTTCCATGATGGAGTTCGCCGCCACCCTGACCGAGGAGAACGAAAGTCTACGCCAGTCCATCCACCTTTTCATCTCGGCCACCCACGAATCGACACGTGAAGGAATGGACCGCCTGCTGGACAAGGCGAACGCTCTGGTCATCGACGGGGTGAAGGACCGGGTCGAGCGCTACGTGGCCTCGCTGGCCCTGCCCACCATGGTGTTCTTCGCGTTCGGGATCCTGCTGCCGGTGATGATGTTCTCGCTGGTGCCATTGCTCACCCTCGGCAGCGTATCGTCCATCGGCTCCGGGGCCAATGCGGCCCCGATCGTCTCCGACGCAGAACTGGCACTGCTCCTCCTGGTGGTGTTCCCGGCCGCCTCCTTCCTATATTCCCGGTCCACACTGTCCCGAAATCCATTGCAGGCGGTCGGGCGGCCGACGCTGTCCCTAGACCCGAAAGCGGTCGCGGGGATCGTCCTTTACATCGCATCGATGATCGTTCTCTCCATCGCGTTGGTCGGTGATCGCCCCGAGATCGTCCTGATCATCGGCGTGTGCCTGCCTTCCGGCTATTTCTACGTCCGCTTCAGAGGAGAGCACGCCCGCACCACCCGCATACCAGGGATCGAGAAGGAATTCGTCAACGCGTTGTACCAGATGGGGAACCGGATGACCACCGGAATCAGCTTTGATGTCGCCTTCGAGGAAGTGGCCCGTTCCCGGTCGTCATCCCCGTTCGGAGAGTTCGTCCGGAGGACCAGGTACAGGTGCCTGACCACCAAGCAGGACCTTCCGACGATCATCGCCGATGACAAGGAGCTGATGGGCCTTTCACCGCTGATAAGGAACGCGATCATCACCGTGGCCGAATGCGCCGCCTCTGACCCGCAGGCCGCGGGCAAGGTCGCGCTGAACCTGGCCCAGTACCTCTCCGACCTGCGCTCCTGCCAGGCCAAGATAAGAGAGAAGCTGCAGAGCGTGGTCGACATGATGACCTCGACCAGCGCCATCTTCGCCCCGATCGTCCTGGGGATCACCGGCAGTTTGTTCTCCCTGGTGGGGGCGGTTTCCCCCGGGTCGGGTTCGGTACAGAACATGACCCTGATCGGCGGCATCTACGTGGTCGAGCTGACCTTCATCGTTTCCTTCTTCACCGTGTTCCTGCTCGGCGGCAAGAACTGGACCGAGGTCGCCTACCGGTTCTTCACCAAGGCGCCGGTGGCGGTGGTCGTGTTCATTTCAGTTTCACTAGCCGCTCGGGGAGGCCTGACGCAACTTCTGTGACCTGGAAAATGCCCCTCTCGTCGGCGTTCAGCACCTGGACCGACAGCTCCTCCTCGTTCTCCTTGGTCATGGTCCGGTCGATCCTCTCCCGCTCCGAGTCCACCAGGCGCACCTCGACAGTCTTCGTGGAATCCATGAAATGGACCACCGGCAGGTGCCCATCCCGGACCGCGATGTTGTTCTTTCCCATGGTGCATCCGGTGCTGAGCTGTATGCCGTCGATCAGGCAGGACATAGGAGGGTGCCTGCCGGTGAAGACCACCGCCTGCAGCTTATGCCCGAAACGGGGTCGGGCGATCATGCCCATACGGTAACCGACAACGACATAAGGACCGAGGTGGCCATGGAAACGCTTCAGGGAGACCAGTTCATCCGGCAGCTCTTTCATGGGTGGGCAATCCCATCACGGGATAGATGAACGTTGGGTTAGTAACGGAACGGCAATGAGGTCCGCCTCACCGCCTGACCACATCAGGTCCGTTCTGGGGGACCATACGGTGAAAGATCCCTCCTCCTGACGAGGGACCTGTCAGCCTGCAGAGTATGACCTCGACGTGCTCCACCTGATCGATGCGCTGGACCCGGGAGACGATATCGAAGAGGTCGTCGACGTCCCTGGTCAGGGCGAAGGCCATGATGTCGTGCTCCCCAATGGTCCGATTGACCGCAATGACGTTGCTGGTGACGCGCAGACCGTCAAGGGTCTTGGTGACGTCCCGGCTCAGTATCATGAGGACCGCCAGGCCCTCGAACCCCAATTTCCGGAAGTCCATCGAGATGGAGCTCTGCAGTATCATCCCGCCCTCCTTCATGCGATCGTAGCGTTTCCGCACCGTCTCTGCCGATGTGCCTATACGCTCAGCGATCTTGACGTAGGGCAGCTGGGCATCGAGCATCAGCTCCTTCATGATCCTGCGATCGAGCTCATCCATCCTGCACACCCCCGATCGGTCCGATGTCAAGATTGTCATAGAGGAACTCCAGCTCATCCACGCGCATCGCTACTGCGATCTTCCTGACCCCACGTTTCTGCCTTATCTCCTCCTTGACCGCGTCAAGATCACTGACCGACCGGGCGCCTATCAGGGCGAACACGTTGCAGCGCCCGATACACTCAAAGCAGAGCAGTACGTTGGGGTGTCCCCTCAGGGACTCAACCACGTTCTCTATGTCTGTGAAGTCGACCGTCATCTCCACGGTCGCCGCCATCAATTCATGGATGGCCTTCGGATTGAAGATCGTCGCGGAGCCTACTATGATCCCGTTGGACCTCAGCTTCTCGATGCGTTTGAAGACCGCATTGGTCGATACCCCGTTCGCCTCTGCCATATCCTTGAGGTTGGTCCTGGCATCCCTGAGAAGCGTCTTGATTATGGCTGCATCCGTTTCATCGAGCTCGGTGTTGCTCATTTGATACCTCGTTAACGTTCAATCCCCGGCCTCGAATCTTCGAGAGGAACGATCGCGGAAACTACATTGCCGATCGATTGATTGGCTAATAAAATCAACTCATCTGCTGATATTTCTTGTTTTTCTAATGAGAATAAGTAATATGCCCAAAAACACAACGAACGTCGCTTATGATGCGAGTGACTGAGGAGATCGAATCAGAATATCGGCCAGAGATAATCTGAACGTCCTAAGGATATACGTTCCCGATCTTTAATGGACCGGGGCCTGGGTGACAGATTGTCGGAGAGACGAATTGTTCGATCCAGACCCCGTAAGGATGTCTTACTCGATTTTCCTGGAACCAATATTCCTGTTGGCTAAGCACCTCCTTTCTGGCAAGGATTTCCCGGTCATGACCTTAGGTGTCTACGACAGTCCCTACTATTTATTCATTGATGAGATTTTGTTCTAAAAAACATGTATTGAACTCTAATTAGTTGTTATTATTAGATAATATTCCAATAAATGCTAATAGTTACATATTATGGTAACCGCGTTTGTATCGACTAGATCACTTAGTCGCAATCGCCTCTTTCGACGGCCTTTCGATACCAAGAAAGCGAGGGATTATCTACCCGATGCGGACTGCTTGGGACCGAATGAGCGGCCGAAGGACCCCGTTCCAGAAGTGGAAGTTGACCATGCTGGCGATATTCGTAGCGTGGCTGACGATAATACTGGTGGCCCCTTTTTCCCTTCCGGCCGGGAGCGTGAAAGACCTCTCTGGAGCAGTGGGAAGACTGGACAATCCGGGACAAGAGGCGAGGATGAACCTATTCGCGCAGGCCGTGTACACCATGGGCGACATCGAGTGCCACCAGATCGCCGAGCGCTCATACTATCTTAATGGCAACGAACTGCCTATCTGTTCAAGGGATGTGGGGCTATCGATCGGGTTGCTGGCGGGCATGGTGGTGGGTCTGCTTTACGTAAGGCGGATCAACCCTTTCTTGCTCGCCGTCGGTATTCTGCCCATCCTCCTGGACGGCGGGCTGCAAACGGTGTCCAGTTACCAATCCAACAACACCCTCCGTATCCTGACCGGGATCGTGGCAGGAGTGGCAGTGGCATTACTGCTGTGTGAGTTTGCCGCGAGATACCTGGAAGTCGGTCCCGGGAAGTCCAATAACAATGATGGGCCAGACAAGGTTTGAAAGAGAGGGGCTAAATCTTTTCCAGCGTTCTAGGAACGGGCCGAATTGACAAAATCTATATATAGAGTAGTCCCAATTGGAGTCGTGACAGAATTTGTCTGTTCATCCTTTTACCAATTCTGGAAGGTGTGATGTATGGTAGAGGCTACAAAGACGGGTACGACCACCATAGGAATCGTCAACAGTGACGGAGTAGTGCTAGCTTCGGAGCACCGCGCGACAATGGGCAACTTCATCGCCCATAAGGAAACGCAGAAGGTCTTCAAGATCGACGATAACCTTGGACTTACCACGGCTGGATTGGTCGGCGACGCGCAAGTGCTCGCCCGCTATGTCAAAGCCGAGGTCGAGCTTTACAAGCTCAGGCGCCAGGCGCCCATGTCAGTCAAGGCTGCGGCCACATTGATGTCCAACATCCTCAGGAGAGGTGGGGGGTCCCAGGGATTCTTCTATGTCGGACTGATCGTCGGCGGCCACGACAGCGAGGGAGGTCACGTATACTCCCTGGACGCTGCAGGCGGATCGATACCGGACAACTACATCTCCGTCGGTTCCGGTTCACCTTACGCATACGGTGTCCTTGAGGACCACTACAAGAAGGACCTGCCCCTCAGCGACAGCATCGACCTGGCCATCAGGGCGCTGAATGCCGCAATGAAGAGGGACTCGGCCAGCGGCGATGGCATGGCCATCATCACCATAACCAAAGATGGTTATGTGGAGGTCTCCGACGAGGAGATCTCGAAGCGTGCTTCGCGCATGGGCATCAACGTGCCCAAGCCGAACTAAACCCCTTTTTTAAAAATTTTCCTGTTGTTAATAACCAAAAGTTGATTTCATGAGCGCCGAGAGAATTCTGGAAGATGCCCGAGAACAGGTACGCAAGATAGTACCGTCGCACATCAATATCACCTCGATAGACTTCGAGGGCCCGGTAGTGGTCATCTACACCAAAGACATGGATGCATTCGCCTCCAACAATGATATAGTTCGTCAGCTGGCCCAAGGTCTGCGGCGCCGCGTCGCCATACGACCGGACGCCTCATTGCTGGCCGACCCGGACCTGGTGGAGAAAAGGATCCGGGAGATCATTCCGGACGAAGCGCAGATCACCGACATCTTCTTCGAACCGGAGACCGGAGAGGTGACGATCGAGGCGATCGCACCGGGGCTGGTCATCGGAAAGCAGGGCGCTATCCTGAACGAGATCAAGAAAGAGGTCGGCTGGGCTCCCAAAGTTGTCCGCGCACCGCCGATACCGTCAAAGACAGTCTCCGAGATACGTTCCTACCTAAGGCATATCCAGACCGAGCGCAAGGATTTCCTTCGGAAGACCGGCAGGAAGCTGGCCCGGCAGAAGTACGAAGGGGAGTCATGGATCCGCCTGACCGCTCTGGGCGGCTTCCGCGAGGTCGGACGATCCGCATCGCTCCTGTCGACCCGGGACTCCAAGATCCTGATCGACTGCGGACTGGACGTCGGCGCCGATGGTGCTACGCCATACTTCAGCGCCCCGGAGATCCAGCCGCTGGATCAGATCGACTGCGTGGTCATTACCCACGCCCACCTGGACCACTGCGGCCTCCTTCCAGCATTATACAAGTACGGCTATGAAGGGCCAGTCTATTGTACCGCACCGACCAGGGATCTGATGTCCCTGCTTCAGCTGGACTATATCAAGGTGGCCAATTCGGAAGGCAAGAAGAGCCCGTACGAGTCGGCCCAGGTCCGCGATGTGGTCAAGCATTGCATACCCTTGAAGTATGGAGAGACCACCGATGTGGCTCCAGACATCCGTTTGACCTTCCAGAACGCCGGGCACATCCTCGGTTCCGCTGTATGCCATTTCCATATTGGCGACGGCCTGTACAACATCGCCTTCACCGGCGACATGAAGTTCGAGAGGACCTGGCTGTTCAACGCCACCGTGAACAAGTTCCCCCGTCTGGAGACTCTGATCATCGAGTCCACATATGGTGGATATCATGACATCCAGCCAAGCCGGGTGGAGGCTTCCACCCAGCTCCGCGACATCATCGTCCGAACGCTGGAAAGGAAGGGAAAGGTCGTCGTGCCGGTGTTCGCCGTCGGACGTTCCCAGGAAGTGATGCTGGTCATAGAGGAGCTGGTCCGCACCGGAAAGATCGACAAGCTGCCGGTCTACCTGGATGGGATGATATGGGAGGCTACCGCGATACACACCGCCTACCCTGAGTTCCTCAACTCGCAGCTGCGCACCCAGATCTTCCAGATGAACCAGAACCCGTTCCTATCGGACATATTCAAGCGGGTCGACTCCCAGGACATGAGGGAGAAGATATTGCATGATCCGGACCCGTGCATCGTTCTTGCCACCGGTGGTATGATGAACGGCGGACCGGTCCTAGAGTATGTGAAGAACTGGGCGGACGACCCGAACTCGACGCTCGTGTTCGTCGGTTACCAGGCGGAAGGGACCATCGGACGGAAGATCCAGAAAGGGGTCAAGGATCTGTCCATGATGGAGAAGGGCAAGCCGATCACCGTCGAGTTCAAGATGGACTCGGAGACGATCGACGGTTTCTCCGGTCACTCGGACCGGCGCCAGCTGATCAATTACATCGCCACGCTGGAACCGAAGCCGGAGAGGATAATCATCGGGCATGGGGAAGAGCACAAATGCTTGGACCTGGCGTCGGCGTTGTACAAGAAGTTCAACATCGAGACGCGCGCACCGATGAACCTGGAGACCATCCGGATGAAGTGATCCGGACGCTTCCCGTCATTTCTTACCAATGGTCGTTTCATAACTTGCGATATAGTCAATGAACAAGAGGACCAGGGACGGGACCAAAGCATACAGCGATATCGTGATCAGATCCCCAAGCAGGTAGTTGGGGTCTGTTCTGCCTTTCAACACCATGCCTTCTGCACTAAGGAATGCTATGACGGCAATGAACGACAGAAGGAAGAGCAGGATGAACTTGAAAGGACGGCCGAGCCCCGAGATGGTCCTTTGGGTCGGCGGTGCACTACTGTCTTCTACAACCTTGTTTTCCGATGGCGCCCCCAGCGGAAATGGATGGCTGCAGTTCGGGCAGGTAACCGTGCCAATGTCCACCCATACCCAGCAATTCTCGCAACGCTTCCTCTCCCCCGCCATGCTCTCAGATACGTTGGACCATGATCATAATCTCATGCCAAACTGGTAGAAGAAATGAAATCATCGTCATGAATTGATAAGCACCAGGTGAACGTCCACTCCCATATCCATTCCAAAATAATGGGATCGAACCGTTCAAGATATTGAACCACAAGGGTTAGATTTTCATACTAACAACACCTCGAATCCACGAATGAAAGATGGTACGAGGACCGCGATTGCCGCCCTTTCCATTATCGTCTATGTGATCTGTTTCATCATATCGATAGGGCTGACCAAAGGAGCGGCTGGATCGTGGGTGCCAATGGCATTCCTCAGCGTGTTGTTCATCTTCCTGTTCTCGATCGGGGCGGCGATGATCTCAGGGCGGGGAGGTTTCATGTTGGCCGGATGGAACACGATGACACCGGAAGAGAGGACCCATTACGATGAGAAGTTAATCCTCCGGTCTGCTGGAATAATGATCATCCTATTCACCGTGGGTATCGTTTTCTCGATGCTGAGCTTCACCAATGATCTGCCATGGCTCGGATGGATATTGGTCATCCTATCCCTGGTGGGGCTGTTCGTGGGAGCGGTCAGAATGGGCAGGAAAGGAAAGATCTATTCCGTCTAGATCAAGAATTTGAGGATGAGCCCCGGCCTTTTTGGGTCAGAAATGACGATCTTCGGTCCAGAAATGAGATGATCGAAGATGCTGCTGTTCCTACCATCATGCCTTGAGAATATCGGGGAGGTTTCGATCGTTGATGGTATTTAGAGTCCCGGGATCTTGGTTTCCTTACCTTCCTCGCCCAAAAGGATCACCCGGCTGTCGTCCTTCTTTCTAACGACCGCCATACCCAGTTCCTGACCGACCTTCTCCCCGAACTGGACCACATCTCCGATGGAGGGCATGTTGTCCATGCTCATCCTGCGCCGGGAATCACCGACGAAGACATACCCTTTAGGTTCAATGAAAAGAGGGTCGGCGATGGCGTCGAGCTTGGCATACTCCTTCTCCCAGCCCAGATTCCAGTCCTTGACCAGCGTGTGTCGGATCACCGTTCTGGTGTTCAGCGATGGGAACAGCTCCAACGTCCGCATCAGCTTCTGCCACCCGTCCTCGATCCGGGGCACGCACAGCCTCTTGTAAAGCTCCTCGTTCGGTGCCGCCACCGTCACATACAACTGGGTGGGCAATGAGTCCATCCCCTCCAGCACCTCCGGGAACGTTCCGTTTGTCACCAAAAAGGTGGTCATTCCCCGGCGCTTGCAGAGCGCAATGAAGCCGGACAGGTAAGGGTACATGGTGGGCTCGCCGGCCAGCGATATCGCCACCTGCTTCGGTTCCCGGCATTCATCCCACATCTGCTTGGTGCAACGGGGGTCACCCTTGAACCCCGAGACCAGCTTGCGCTGCTGTTCGATCAGCGCGTCCAACATCTCCTCCGGTTCCTTCCATTCATGAACTGTGGACTCGAAGCCGCGCACCCTCCAGCAGAAAAGACAATTGTGGGTGCAATCATTGACGGCCGGGGTCATCTGCAGGCAGCGGTGCGATCTTATTCCATAGAAGTCCTGCTTGTAGCACTGCCGACCGTGGAGCATGCTCTCCTTCATCCAGTGGCAGACCTTGACCGCTGCATGCCCGCCATAGGTACGGTAGCCCTGCTTGTCGAGTATGGACCTGAGGTCATCCTTCATGCCTATGCCTCAAAATCGAACAGGGACTTCTGTCTGGTCTTCTCTTCCGGTGCCGGTTCCGTCCTCTCCGGTTCAGGTTCCTTCTTCGGCTCTTCCTTCGGAACGACCCTTGGCGGTTCCGGCTTCGGCTCGGGGACCTTCTCTGCCGCCTCCAGCAGCGGCTCGGACTTCTTACGTCCCCTCTTCTTCTTTTCCACGGACTTCGGGCGGCTTTCATCCTCTCCTTTGATCGAGCCGGCCGCTGCTCCCTGGAGGACGGCGATCTCCTGCATCAGGTGCTTGACGGCGGCAGAATCGACCTTCTGGTCCAATAGGTACGCCGCTTCCTCCTGCTGCACGTTCAGCTTCAAGGTCATGCTCAACCGGAACTCCTTGTTGGCCTGATACAGGGTCTGGAAATAGGGAAGGATGTCCGTCTGCGTCTGGGCCTTTGACGCATGGCATTCCCTTCCTATCTTAAGGATGACGTCCCCTTCCACCCCCCGGGCGTTCTTGGAGGATGCCATCCGCATGATCGTGAAGGGGAACCGGTATTGCACCCAAGCGTGGTAGAGCTTGTTCTTGGCCAGGGTCACGCCTAAGGCCATGTTGTCCGTGGCGTATGACCAGAAGCCATAGTATTGGCGCCGTTGCACTCGTCCGAGGAAGATGTCAGCCCTGGAGAGGCGGTCGAAGGCCCTTTCCAGGTCGCCATGGTCCTTGTACTCCATTGGCACGTTCTCATCCAGCCATTTCAGCACAAAATCGGGGGTTTCCCCGATGTCCATCATTGTGCGCTTTGCCTTCTGTGCATTGCTCCCATGAAGGATCTCCCCCATCAGGTCGTACATCGATTTGGTGGACAGCCTGGAATCCATGACATTGGCGTCGTCATCACCGACACTGAGCGCGCCAAGCGAGACCGCCTGCAGGTCCCGCACCGCCGCCCGCATGTCCCCGTTCGCGTTCTCGGCGATGTGCTCCAGGGCCTTTTCCGATATCTCCACGCCTTGATCTTCGGCGATGCGGCGGAGCAGAGCCTTCATGGTGTTCGAGTTGATCTTATTGAAAGATATCGCTCTGGCTGACTTTATCGCAGAGCTCCGTCTGCTCAGTGCGTACAGGTCATTAACGATCAGGATGACCGGTTGTTTGGTGGTCTGGATGAGCTCTGCGATCGCCGGTATGCCTCCATGGTCCTCCCGGCCGAACACGTTGTCCGCCTCGTCCAGTATGATGAGCTTGTGCCTTCCGTCCTTGGTCGATAGGAACTCCCCAGTATCGCTGAAGGTCTCGCCCACGGCGCCTCGGATCGCTATTCTGTGGATGGAATCGGCATTGCGGTGGTCGGAAGCATTCATCTCCACCACGCCCCAGCCCATATCCCTTGCCAGTGCCAGGGCCGTACTGGTCTTGCCGATGCCTGGAGGTCCC